>JAKPTH010000637.1 GCA_029571125.1 bacterium | reverse complement strand
CTGTGCCGCGAATTGAGAAAAACCAGCGGCGTTCCGGTAATATTTCTGACCGCTAAAGACGAAGAAATAGACAAGGTGCTCGCGCTTGAAATAGGCGCGGACGATTATATTACCAAGCCTTTTTCGCCGCGGGAACTCTTCGCCAGAATTAAGGCGATTTTAAGAAGAACCTCGCCGGGAGCTAATTCGGCTTCCAGACCCGCCTCGAATGCCCCGGAACCCGATGCTAAAAGCAGGTTACGTGATGAATGCGCAACCGTGATCGAAAACGGCCCGCTTAAAATAGATGTAAAAAGACGCGAAGTCCGTCTTGGCGCCGCCGCCGTTTCGCTTACCTACACGCAGTTCGAAATACTAAAAAAACTAGCCTCGAATCCCGGTATCGTATATTCAAGAGAAGAAATATACGTGGCCGTTTGGAGCGAAGACGGCGAAGGAATGTCGCGCACCGTGGACGTGCATATAAAACATTTGAGGCATGCGCTGGCAGAGGCCCTGGAAGGTTACGCGCCGATCGTTTCGGTAAGAGGCGCCGGCTATAAATTTGAGGAAAACCCGTGTTCAAATATAAAGTAGCGCTTATCACTCTCGCAACTTCCCTTTTTTGCGTGATCCTGTCGGGCGGAATAATGGCCGTTTCGGTGGCGTCTTTTTTTTTAGAGCTGCTTAGAGAAGATATCGTTTATCAAACTTCAAAGATCGCCTCCACGCTCAATGAAACCGGAATCCCAGAAGGCGCCGCGGCCGACGAATTTCTCAAGAAAACGCCGGTTTTTATAAACGCAAGCGCCGGGATTTACGGAAGCGATTTTAATTTAATTTCCGATCCCGCCCTGACGCCTGACGCTAAATATATGCCGCGGCTTTCAGAACAAGATAAAAAGTCGCTTATGGAAGGTAAAACCGTTACCGGAATATTTCAGGGCAAGACGCCTGCCGACCGCCGTTTTTATTGCTCGGCGCCGGTATTCGCCGGCGGAGTTTTTAAAGGAGGCGTCATAAGCTTCGTTAATTTTCACACCAGCGAACAGCGCCGCAAAAAATTGCAGAAAAAGATATTCGTTTCTCTAGTTATAGCGCTTTTCGTTTCCGCTTTTATAGGCTTGTTTCTCGCCAAATGGCTTCTTAAGCCTCTGGGACAAATATACAGAGCCGCCGCGAGCTATTCGGCCGGCGATTTTTCGCCCAGGATCGGCATACAATCTTCAGACGATATAGGCCGCGTAGCGGCTACTCTTAATGAAATGGCCGGAAAGATAGAAGGCCTTCTTAAAAGCCAGCGAGACTTTCTGGCCGACGCTTCGCATGAATTCAAAACCCCGCTCACTTCGATCAGAGGGGCGAGCGAAGCCATAGCCGACGGAGTCGTAAAAGGCGAAGAAGAAATAAAACATTACGCCGCTAGAATCGGTGAAGAAACTAATTATTTGTCTGAATTGGTATCGGATATTCTCGAACTTTCGAAACTCGAGTCGGGAGCAGCCGTCATCGAAGCCTACCCGGTAGATATATCCGCCGTATTTTATAAAACCTTCGCCCGTTACGAAGAACAGATAAAGAAAAAAAATATAAAAATAGAAACTAATTTCGGCGCGGCCGACCGTATAGAAGTTATGGTGGAAGATAAACGCATATCGAAGGTCGTTAAAAACTTATTTGAAAACGCCTTGTTTCACTCGCCCGATAACGCGGTCATAACGGTGAAAGCCGCGGCGCAGACTTTTGAAGCCCCCGCTTCGCCTGCGGTTAAAAAAACATCAGGCAAAGAGTTTTACGGTTTCGAAATCTGCAATATGGGTGAAGGCATTCCCGAAGATGAGCGGGAGAAGGTATTTCTAAGATTTTACCGCATGGACCGTCACCGCTCAAGAGCGGCAGGAGGAAGCGGCCTGGGACTTGCAATTTGCAGGCAGACCGTTAGGGCTTTCGGGGGCATGATCGAATTTCGAGATCCGTCGCCGGGATTCGGCGCATGCGTATATTTTACGCTTATAAAGTCCGAATCGCAACAGCTTTGATGTTTTAACCGATTTTTAACCTTATTTTAACGATATCTTAGGCGCAACTTAATAACGGCTTAACAATGCTTTGATATAATATGCTTAGAAAAGAAAAATCAAGGAGGCGCCGTTATGAGTAAAAAAATTTTTTTCAAATTTAATCTTTGCGTATTAATATTTGCCGCCGCTATTTTAACGTTATCCGCCCCGGTATTCGCTTCGCAGTTCGAATATGAATATCTGGTTAAAATTTTCAATAAGTCTTTTTCGCAAAAGCGTTTGATCGCTGAAATGATAAACGCCAAATATCCCGTACTGCAAGAAGATATTTTAAATATCATCGAATCAAGATATTCCGCTTTGCCGCTTCGAATGCCTTCTATAGTTAATTCTAGTTTCAAGGACGGAGCTAAAGGTAAATTAAAACTTATAAAAGCGGCGTTCGTTTCATTGCGCACCGATTACGACGGAGCGCTGCAATCCTTCATTAAAGATTTCGCCGAAACCATATTGAAACCTAATCCCGGATTGATCGACGATCTTATCGCTAAAAAAGGCGAAATGAAATCCCTGGCGTCAAAATACGAAAATTTAGCTAAAACCCTAATCGAGTCGAAAGACGAAATTAAAGCGCTTGTAGAAGCCCGCCATGCGGCGGTAAAAGATGAAATTAAAAACGCCGCGGTTTCGAATTTTAAGAAAATAAATCCCGAAATATTAAAAAAAGCCGCAGGCGAGCTTAAAAGCTTCAGGGACGCAAATCCGCAGCTTATAGAATGCGCCGGCGAATTGAAAAATAAATTTCCGGATATGAAAAAACCTGCAATTGCGGCGCTTACATTGCTGAAAAATCCTGAAGCGCTGGTTAAAATAACCGAAATAATCGGCTCCGGCTATAAAACCGAAATTTGCTCGTTTATCGAAGGCTTTCTGGACACGTTAATCGCGAACGGCGGCGGCGACTTTTTTTCTTTAAGGGCCGATATCGCAGATTTGCTCAATAAAAAAAATCCGGGCGTTCTGTTTAAAGCGGCTAAATTCAAACTTGAAGCGAAAAGAAATATGGCGGCGTTTATAAAAGAAAAATACCCGCAATTGCCGGAAAAAATTTCCGGCCTGCTGGATAAACATTTCGGTGAAATATTTGAAAAAATCATGCAAATCGTTAATAAAGAACAGCCCGAGCTTATCAAAAGCGTTTTGACTAAAGTCAGAAGCGAATTCGGCGGACTGGAAAAAGACATCGATTCATTGCTGAAAGAAAAATACCCGTCGCTATTAAGCGATATTGAAAATGGAACGGCTAGATGATTTATGGCAGAGTAAAATAAGTAGTGTAAAATATTTTGCGTTAATCCTTTTTGATAAGGGAAGGCGATGGGCCGCGGCCCCTCCCTTCCCTTAAAAACCCTTCCAACCCCTGGATCGCCTGACGCTTTATTAACGTGTAGTGGCGGTTTTTCTGTCGGCGCTTTAATTCAATTATGCTTTTTTCTTATATCATTACAAACCCTTTTCTGATTTTTCTTTATTTTCTGTTATTATCAAAATTTCTTTTAAGCTCAGTTTTCTTCTTCTATTTTTATTTTTCTGTTTTTTGCAGACGCGCGCACGCGCGCGTCTGCGCTGCAATAAAGGCTTATTGGTGAGTTAACGTAAATGTTTTATTACAGGCGTTTTGGTTAATCAGCCTATAAAAGAACTTTCAGTTTAAAAACCATTGTTTAAATTATTTTTAACTTATTATTAAGCGATTCGCAGGTGGCCGGACAAAATTTTTGATGATATTTTTGACAGGAGCGTTTTTTTTTGGTATAATTATTCTATCAGTTTTTTATAGATCATGAATATAGAGCATCGAGCGCGCTAAAAAGCGTGTTTTATTTTATTTAGTCAAACAAAAAAATAATAAAAGAAACGAGGAATGAGTATGAAGAAAAAAAGAGTATCCGCCGTTTTATTTAAAAAGTCATTAATGGCAGCGTTATTGGTTGTCTCGGTAATCGCGCTCGCCGCCGGTTCGGCTTACGCTAAAAAACCCACCACTTATCTTGCACCACAGTATCAGGTGCCCCTCAGCCCGGAAAACGCGTTCTTATCCGTCGCGCCGGCTGCTAACGCTCAGGGCCAGCCCGAATCGGTATCCATAACCAACGAATTTGAAAAGCTCGAAGTGGCCCGTCCGTCGGGTTTTAAAGTCGTTCCTTTCGAAGGCGCCGGCGAATACGCTAAAGACGCCATTCCTTATCTTTTAAAATCAGAAGAAATGCTCGATTCCGCAAAACTACGCGTGATCGCACGCATGATAAAATACGATCTCATTAAGAAATCCGGCAACGAAAAATACGCCGAATTTTATAAGCAGTATATTAATTCGCCGATCGCCTGCTTCGTGGGCTTGAGCCTCGGCACCGGCCCGGCTTGTGGCCAGATACCCGCTTACCTGCCGTTAAAAGACGGGAAAAACTTTTTCTTCAGCACCCTTACCATTATTGAAGATATACCAAAATTATTCCTCGTAACCGACGCCATTAAAAACGATACTTTCGATCTCGTCGTGGCTCACGAAAACGCCCACGGCATGATGTTCGATATGTACGGCTCGCAGATGGGAGCAGTCGAAAAGAAAAGCAACATGGGCCATGACGGTCCGGTTATATCCGACCGCGGCCTGGCTTACATAGAAGGCTGGGCTGAAGCTTTCGAAGCGCTTTACGGCCCTACGAACCCGCTTTTAAAACTTAAAGAAGAAGAACGCGAAAAATACAGAATTTCTGAATTTTTATTCACCAGACAGGATCCCGTCCGCCGCGACCGCTATATTTGGCAGACGACTAAAAAGAAAACCGGTATTTTAAAGAACGGACTCCAGATCGTTTCTACTGAAGGCGCAGTCGCAGGCGTATTTTACGATATACTCACGTCGCGCGCCATTAAAGATCCGTTCATTAAATCCGTTTCCGTAATGTATTCCCACAGGCCGAAAGATTTTATAGGCTTTTTAAAGGGCTGGGTAAAAGATTTTCCGGAAGATAAAAGGGTTTTATATCGTATTTTCCTCGAAGGCACCAACTACGCCACCGTTTCAAATAAAGCCCGCGGCCTTTATCACGATTACTATCAGGCTAAGCTGAAATACGTTCAGAAAAAAATGGACCAGAAAGAATTTTATCCTATAAAAGAAAAATGGACTTCATATAAGGAAGAACTTTTCAATACCGTTATGCAGCAGGATAACATAGACGCTAATATAGGTCCGGATCTGTGGATGAAAGTCGGAGTTATCCCCGGCGCTCCCGACCATAAAGACCTTAACGTCAACCTTTCTACGGTAACCCCCGGACTGCTCGCCAATCTTCAGCTGAACGGCCTTACCGATGAAGACGTAATAAAAATGATCCAGGCTCGCGAAGCGATGGGAGTGCTTCCTTTTAAAACGGCTTCCGAGGCGCTTAAAAACTTTCTCGGCGAGCAGAAAGCAAATCAGGTTATAAGCGAAAATAAAATAACCGATTTTTAATCATTTGCCGTTAAAAAAATAATCGCAAAATAATTTAAGAAAATTAACAACAAACGAGGGCGCAGATTAAAATGCGCCCTCGTTTGTTAGCAATTTCAAGCGTTCTGTTTTCGAGTTTATTTAACTCCCGCCGCTTTGAGCATATTTATTATTGCGTCGTCTTTACGGCATGTT
>JAKPTH010000619.1 GCA_029571125.1 bacterium | reverse complement strand
GACGGCTTTGAATTCGGCTTCTTCGGTGTCGCATTCTCCCGCATCGCGTATTTCGGCAAGAGCCAGGTTGGCCGCGTCGATTTCTTCGGGGCTTTTAGCGCCGCGCAGTATCGACTCTCCCAATATCCGGGCGCTGATAAGCGCCCCGCGCTCTCTGAGCATCCACGCATACTCTATTTTAACCGCCGAGTCGCCGGGATTACCGTTGACATACTTAAGATAAAACTCGCGCGAAAGCGCGTTGAGACCGAGGCCCAGAAAGGCTCGCGCCAGTTCGAGCTCTATGGCTATATTGTTCTTTTCGCTTTCCAGCCTGAGCAGATAATATGCGTATTCAAGCATTTTTCCGCGATTTTTAGCGCTTTTAGCCAGGTACAGGTTTGCGTCGAAGGATTTCGGATTGATCTTGATTATCTCTTTAAGCTTTGTTTCGGCCCGCGAATATTCGCCGGCGTTAAAATAATCTATAGCGACGTTCAGAAGGGTCTTTTCGTTGTCGTAGCTTATAAGCCGGTCGGTCGGCATGAGGCCCAGGCGCCTTTTTATCATTTTCGCATAATCGCTTCTGGGGGCGATTTGAAGCAAACGGTTCGCAAGCGATATGAATTCTTCGTATTTACCCGCCCTGTTGGCCGAAAGCGCATAAAAATAAATGAGCTTTAAATCGTCGGGAGACATGCTCATGGCTTCTTTGAAATATTTATCGGCCGACTCGTAATCTTTTATTTGAGTGTAATATACCGCAAGAGAAATGTAATTTTCAAGGTATGAGCGGTCGCACGCTATGCCGTTGGTGAAAAAAACCTGAGCCTCTTCGTTCTTTTTGAGCCTTACCAGCAGAACGCCGGTATCATGAAGGAGTTTAGCGTCGGTAAGCGTTTCAGGGTTTATAAGGTTTATATAAGTGAACGCTTCTTCATTTTTTTTCCTTTTATACTTCACATAGGCCATGAGATAGTTCGCCTCGTTATCGGCCGGCTCGAGTTCAAGCGCCCTGGCGGCGGCATTTTCCGCCTTAATATATTCCTTTTTCGTTATATAGTAGCATGCGTTTTTTTTATAATCTTCGCCGGTAAGAAAGTCGCGCGCGTTTTTTTCGATTTCCTGAGAGGTTTTTACGGGCAGCTTGTTTTTTATAGTCGAAGAAAGTTTATCTTCGTCGTCTAAAGCGATCTCGCCGCCTTCGTCTTCCCTGTCCGCCGGCGGCCCGGGGGCGGTAAGGGTTGCGGCGCTCATGGCGGTTTCGTCCGTCGCCGAGGAAGCGCCGGTTTCGATCGTATCCTGCGGGGCGAAAGCCTCGTTTTTTTGAGCCGCGCCCTGCGCCCGCGAGAGGGTTTCCTTTATTTCGTTAAGCTTTCTTTTAGCGTTAAAATTATACGGAGCCGCCATGACGGCCATTTCGCAATGATAATAAGCCTTCCGGAAATTGCCCGTTTTCAGGCATAATTCGGCGGCGCTAAGCTGGGCTTCGGCGTTTTTCATATCGCTTTCGATGAGCTCGTTCAAAGCGTTTTCGATAAAGCCGCTCTCCTGAGGGCTCAGGGTGTCGCGCGACGCTATAAAGCGGCGCAAATTTTCGTGGGCGGCCCTGTCGTTTCGGCCCGATTCCGATATTTTCGATATAATTTGCGCCGCGCTTTCCTCCGAGAGCTGAACGCAAAATGCCGGCGGCTGGCCGGCCGAAATAACCGCCGCCGCAAGAACGGATGCTGCCAAAATGGGTATTTTATCCAGAATTTTTTTTCTCATTTTTTACGCTATGGATCCTCATTCAAAAAGGCTGGAAACCGGAACTTCGTTATGTATCCTGTAAATAACCTCCGAGATGAGCGGCGCGACGGAAAGCACCGTCAGGTTAGCAAACCGCTTTTCTTCAGGAATGATTATCGAATTGGTGACTATGATTTCTTTTACCGGCGCCTTTCTAAGCCTTTCGTAGGCGGGACCCGAAAATATAGGATGGGTTGCCGCCACGTATATTTCTTTAGCGCCGTGCTCAGCCAGCATGGACGCCGAAGCCGCTATGGTTCCGGCGGTGTCTATAATATCGTCGACCAGTATGGCCCTTTTATTTCTAACGTCGCCTATCAGGTTCATGCTTTCAGCCACGTTAGGCTTAGGGCGCCTTTTATCGATGATCGCGATAGTCGTGTCGAGGCGCTTGCCGTAGGCTCTGGCCCGGCCCACGCCGCCTGCGTCGGGAGACACGACGACGAACTCGCTGGGATCGGCCTTGGCTTTGATATAGTCGCAGATGATAGGAAGCGAGGTCAGATGGTCGACGGGAATATCGAAGAACCCCTGGATCGCCCAGGCATGAAGGTCGAAAGTCATTATGCGGTCGGCGCCGGCCTCGGTCAAAAGGTTCGCCACCAGCTTGGCCGTGATGGGCTCGCGGCCGGATGTTTTTTTCTCCTGCCTGCTGTATCCGTAATAAGGCACGACGGCCGTAACTTTGGCGGCCGAAGCGCGCTTCAGCGCGTCTATTATAATAAGCAGCTTCATAAGGGATTCGTTGACGGGCGGAGCGGTGGGCTGTATTATAAAAACGTGCGCGCCTCTGACGCTTTCGCCTATTTTAACGTGGGTTTCGCCGTCTAAAAAATTCGAAACCACTATATCGCCCTTTTCCACGCCGAGATGCCTGCACACTTCGATAGCGAGAGGCGAATTGGCGGTGCCGTCAAAAACCCTCAATTTTCTTTTACCGTCAGTCATTTTTACGCTCCAGTCATATCTTTATTTTTTTCAGCTTTTTTTATCGACCTTTTTTTCATATAGCCTTCTTTGATTACCATAGGGCTTCTTGCAATCGCCAGCGATCCGGGTTCGACGTTTTTATTGATAACCGAACCCGCGGCCACCAGAGCGCCTTCGCCGATAGTCACCGGGGCCACCAGCGAAGTGTTCGAACCGATGAAAACGCCGTCGGCTATTACGGTTTTATTTTTGTTGACGCCGTCGTAGTTGCACGTTATGGTTCCGGCGCCTATATTGCAGCCGGCGCCGATTTCGGCGTCGCCGATATACGTGAGATGATTTGCTTTCGAGCCTTCTCCTATAACCGATTTTTTGACTTCGACGTAATTTCCGATATTCACACGGTCGCAAAGCTTCGCGTTGGGCCTCAGGTGGGAATAGGGGCCTACGACCACGTCGCGGCCTATTTCGGAACTTTCGACCACGCTGTTAAAAATTTTAGAATTTTCGCCAACTACGGAATCGGTCACATACGACATAGGGCCTATCACCGCGCCGGTAGATATTTTAGTTCTGCCGTGCAGATAAGTGCCGGGATATATTGTAACGTCGTTTGCGATTTCGACGCCGGCGTCGATATAAGTGGCGGCCGGATCGACTATGGTGACGCCGTTTATCATGTGGCGCTTATTGATGAACGAACGCATTATAGCGCCCGCGACAGACAGTTCATAGCGGTTATTGATTCCCATAACCAGGCGGGCATCTTCTTCGAGGCAGGCCGAAACGTTCATGCTTTCCGAATTGAAAATCGCGATGGTATCAGTTAGATAATATTCGTGCTGGTCGTTATTGTCGGTCAGCTTTGAAAGCGCCTGCAGAAGCTTTTTAGTTGAAAAAACATATACTCCCGTATTTATTTCGGTTATTTTCTTTATTTCAGGCGAAGCGTCGCGTTCTTCTATTATGGACGCCACGTAGCCATTTTCGTTACGGACTATCCTGCCGTATCCCTTAGGGTCTGAAACTTTCGCGGTAAGCACGGTGGCGGCATAATCGCCTTTGACATGGCTCGCGAAAAGATTTTTGAAAAGTTCGGGCGTAAGAAGAGGCGTGTCGCCGCACAGGACGAATGTAACGCCGTCGCCGCAGGTTTCTAAAGCGGCCCTCGCCTGCATTACCGCGTGGCCGGTGCCTTTCTGTTCGCTCTGAACCGCGAATTCGAATCCGGCGTAATCGCTATGGTTTTTTTTGATGCTTTCAATAACTAGTTCTTTCGAATGGCCCACCACCGGTATTATTTTAGAAGGCTCCATCTTTCTGACGGCCCTTATAACGTGAGATATCATGGGTTCTCCGGCGACGTCGAACAGGACCTTCGAATATTTTGATTTCATCCGCGTGCCAAGCCCGGCCGCGAGTATCACTGCGCAAATATTCATAAATTACAAACACTTCTCCTTGCCGATAAAAGTAGGCCCGCTAAAATACAATAGGGTAGATGAAAACCATCTACCCTATTTAAGTTTTTATAAAAAGGCTGGGGCGGGAGGATTCGAACCCACGGATGGCGGAACCAAAATCCGCTGCCTTACCGCTTGGCGACGCCCCAACTTATTCATATAATTACATTGCAGCCGCTGTGGTAGTAGGAGTGTCGATGAGGTTTTTCACTTTGTCGAACTCTAACAATACCGCGCTCTGGATTTTTTCGCGTGTTTCCGTAATGATGGGGTGTGCCGTATCTTTATAATCGCCGTTCGTGGTCTTGCGCGAAGGCATTGCCACGAAAAAGCCTTTTTTTCCTTCAATGACTTTCAAATCATGCACTACAAAAGCATTGTCTATCGTAATCGAGGCAAATGCTTTAAGTTTTCCGTCACCGCTAACTTTTCTCACTCTTACTTCTGTAATGTTCAAATCGTCCACCATCCTTTAAGCTAAACAAGATATATGTTTGACGCCGAACCCGGGCGCCTGTTTACTTATCTAAGTATTTTTATTTTATCACATTAAAAATCTAAATGCAAGCTTTTTTTGAATAATAAATATCAAGCTAAAACGCTCGATGACTGAAGTATATTAAAATATCATAATTTTATAATTTAATAGACGTTATCCTGAGTAAAATACCCGTGATTTCGTTGAAGCCTTCGCTTATGCCGGGGGGGATTTCCTGAAGGCTCAGATTGGTTATGCACGCTATGACGCTGTCGAAAGATTTCTGCATCTCGCTTATGCCGGCTTTCATCTTACGGTTGCTTTCCTTCAAATATTCAATTCTTTCGTTCAGCGCTTCGATCCGGCCCGCCTTGACTTTATTGTCTATAGTCAGAGCAACGCTTTCCCGGAGCTTTATTTCCTCGTTGTCTTTTTTTACGGTTACCTTGGCGATTTTAGCGAGCCTGCCTTCTACGACCCGGCTCAAAACGCTTTCAAAAACCGAAGAGTCCATCGACGCGTCGAGATAATCGTCGATTACGCCTCTTGAAATCAGCTCGGTTATTTTATGGACACATGCCGGTTCTTTTGAGTAAACCACCAGAGGAGAAGACGGATTCTTTTTCACGTCGAAAACCTTTAAAAGCTCTTTTTCGCTTTCTATAGCCAGAACGAACAAAAGAGAATTTTGCGTTTCGCGATCGGATTCCGGCTGCTGCGAGCCGCAATCCGCGGTAGTCAATTTCAGTTCGTGGTTGGCGGCGAAAGGCTCAAAAACGGCTTCTATCGAAGCGGAATCAGCAAAGCTCTCGCTGCGAATAATCGTAATGGAATTTTCCACCTGGGAAACCGATCCCGAATTAGAAGATTCCGCTGAAGCCGCAGGGTTCAAAATTTCATTGATAGCCGCCATAAGGTTTTCGACGTTAAGCTTCATTCCGTGATAGTCGGCCAGAGCGCTCTGATACTTCGATTCCAGTTCCGAAAAACCGGCCCTGAAAGATTCCAGCTCGGAACGGCAGGCTTCGGCTTCACGAAGGCATTCGTCGGCTTTGGTCCTGTAAGTTTCCGCCTCGGCTTCGCTTTCGGTTTTGACGCGCTGCAGGGCTTCTTCTTTCTCCTCGTTCATCGCCTGAAGGCGGTTTTCGCTTTCCGCGGCCGCCGCCTTGAGCTTTTCTTCGGTTTCTTCGGCAAGGCGCTTGATTTCTTCGTCTTTGGCCGCCGCCGCGCGCTCGAGGCCAGCAACCGTTTCGCTGAATTTAGCGATTTCGGCTGTAAGCGCTTCGCGTTCTTCTTTCAATATTTTGTTTTCTCGCGACATAAAGCCGCTCTCTTCTTTATAGCTGCTGAATGCGCTGTAAATGCCCTGAAGTTCGGTTTCTTTTTCCTTCAAGCTGGCGTCCGCGGTTTCTTTTTCGCCGCTCAGCGCTGTGAATTTAATTTTCAGCTCGTTAAGTTCCCTTTCCTTGAGCTTTGACTCGACTTCGAACTTGTCGAGAAGCTCTATGGCTTTGTCGCGTTCGGCTATAAGAGACTTGAATTTTTCTTTTATTTCGTCCAGCTCGCCGAGCTGTTTTTTTCCTTCCGGGCCGCCTTCGTTTTCGTCGGCCGTAACCGCCCCTTCGTGATCCGTTTCGGCGTTTTCTTCCGCGGAGGGCTCCTGCCTATCTGTTTCATCGGTAGAGGAAAGTTTTTCAAGCTCGTCTTCAAGAAAATCTTTTACCTCGGAAGCCAGTTTAAGTTTTTCAAGATCTTCGGCGCTTACGTTAAGCCCTGAAACCGAAGCGTATTTATCGCTCAGGTCTTTGATTTCATTTTCGAGCGATTCGATAGTGCTTTTGAGCTCGTTAACAGAATCGTCTTTATAGCTCATTTCAAGTTTAATCGACTCGATTTCGTTTCGCAATTCGTCGTTCTGAGCTTTAAGTTCGAGCGACTCGCGCTGGGCCGCAAGTATGGCCGCATTAAGTTTTTCGATCTCGATTTCCTTATAAAAAATATCCGATTGCAGCTTTTTTACTTCTTCGGCTTCCGCGATCCGCGGTTCGTATTCGGCGGTCTGCGCTTCGCCGGCAGGCTGCGCAGGAAAAGCCGGCGCCGAATTTTCAAGCTGCCTGATGCGCAGGTCTCTTTCCGCGATGGCGTGCTTCAGGTCTCGAACGTGCAGAAGGTGCAGCCTGCGTTTTTCGTGCTCATGAACGCTGGTTTTCTTTAATATCTCCATCTCGGCTTCGCAGCTTTTGATCCTGGCTTCGGCGCGCTCCAGCAGTTCTATTTTATCGCTATTTTCCATGAGGGCCGACTCGATCATTTTCTGAGATTCGGCGATTTCCGTTTCTTTTCTTTTGAGCTTGTCCTCCAGGAAAACGATCTTCCTGACGGCTTCCTCATATGTGGCGACCACGGCGTTTTCGTCGATGTGCTGCATTTCGAAAGGCGTTGGCGGCGTGCCTTCGGGCTCGTCTTCGGAGACGGAAGGTTCGAAAGAGTCTATTTTAGGGCCTGAAAGGACTTCCGCAAAGACTTCAGGAAGCGGTTCCGGCGGAGCCGGAACCCTGGAATTTTCTTCAGAAGGCGCGGACAAAAATTCCGCCGCCGGTTCAGACGGCGGAAGCGAAGCGGTTTCGGCTTCTGCGACGTTAAGGGGCTTCGACGCAAGTGACTCTAAAAAGTTCATGACGTCGGCTTCGTTATTTATTAAATTTTCGTTATTCGTTATCTGGGTTTCTTCTTCTTTTAAGCTCATGACAAATGTTTATTTTATAAAAATATGGATATTTTGTCAATATATATTATTTTATTTACGAATTTATTTTTATTTCGGTTTCCATGTCGCTTATAATCTTTAAAAACCTTTCTTTAGGTATGTATTTGAGATATCTGTAAGAAAATATTCCGAAATCGTTCGATATGGAACGCGCGTAATGAACGCCCCACTCACGGTACCTATCGAGGCGCTGAGGGTTGTTTGTTTCTTTAAGGCAGTGGTAAATTGCTTCGACGATCGAAGCGTTGTTCCAGGGATAGTTGCTTTCGCTGAGTTCTGCCGCCATCAATTCGATCGAACGGCTGAAATCGTTCAGCATATAATTTGCGTAAGCGTAATCCGGAGATCTTTTTAAAATTCTTTTAAACACGCTCTCGGCTTTTGCGTTGCGTCCCATGCGCCTGAAGGTGATTCCGAGCTCGAGCAGCTGATGATTAAACGACTGAAGGTTTTTATAGCGCGGCAGGTTAAGAGCGGCCAGTTCAAGCAATGGCAGGGATTTCAAACCGGAAAGGCGCGTATATCCGCCGGCGAGCAATATGCTCCTGCATATAAGCGCGGCGGCTTCTTCGAAAAGTTCGAGTTCGCGGTTCGCCAGCGCCATATCCATATAAGTTTCGGGCCTCGCGACCTTGATTTTATCGTAAACGCCAATCATTTTAAGTATTCTGGACGCATCCATGCGGCAGGTGTTTAACTTTAGATAATGCTGTACATAGTTTTCGTTGAGATCGCCGAGCACGAAAAGATCGTCGTAAAACGTCACGAGCTCGGTTATCATATTGTTGGACAAAAAATAATTATTGCAGAGATTAAGAGCCGGCTCGAAAGAAGAGTTGATTTTATAAGATATCATTATCAGCTCTATGGCTTCTTTTTTAAAGCCTTTAAGCATATTGCATATTCCGGCATAGTAATAAAACAGATGGTTTTCGTGTTCGGTTTCGATGCCGCTCATGAAATACTCGATAGCTATATCTATATTTTTAAGATCGTATTCGGCTATTCCAAGCCCGAGAAGAGCGCCGGCGCAATCGGGGCGGAACGAAAGCAGGCCGGCGAATATTTTTTTAGCTTCTTCAGGCCTGTATATCGAAAGCAGATAGTTAGCGAGCTTCAGCGAAGAACGTTCAAAAACTTGCGGCTGCGTCTGCTGCGAAATGCTTTTTATATAAGACTCGTAAAACTTGACGCCGCTTTCGCCGTCGGCGAAGTTGCAGTAAGCGTCGAAGATTTTTCCGCAGAGCTTTTCGTTTTTATAAAAACGGGCCAGCGCCTTTAAAAAAGGAATCATCAAATATCTGGCCATGGTTTTTCTCAGCATATAAACGAACCACAAAATTATTAAAATTCCTATGAACATTGGAGAATTAAAAAAAGATTTGTAATATTCGCGCCTGTATTCATAATAAGAAGGCAAATTGCCGTTTTTCAAATGATAATTCATCAGCCAGCCGGCGACTTCGCGCTTGGTTTCGGCGAAATTAAGCGAGCTTATAACGCTTTCGAATTCGGCGGCTGCTTTTTTGTCTTCGCCGCCCAGTATATATTTTTTTCCGGCCAGATAGCGGGTGTAGTAAAATTCCGGGCCGTAAGAAGAGCACTTTGACAGCTCGTCGCCGGCCGCCTTATAATTTTTAAGGTTTTCCAGGGTATTCGCGTACACCACGTGATAGTGAGGCGTAAGGCGGCAGTTTAACTGCGAAGCCAGCCTGAAAGCGGAAACCGAAAGGCCGAAGCTGAAATTCAAATTATAAAACTCGCCTATTACCATAAGCGCCAGGTAATTATAGGGATCTTTACGGTAACCCTGCACGTATTTTTCATCGATCAGCCTTCCGAATTTTCTCTGGGAAAGTATCATATTGAATACTGTTTCAACGATAAAATTGCCTCCGCTCAAAGCGCGGCAGGCGCTGATATGAGAATACGACTGCTTGTATCGGCCCGCCTTGAATTCCAGCAGGCACATATAAAAATCGAGCGCCGGCCCTTTCAAATAAGGTTCGGCCGGGTTTTTGACGTCGCTTCCGGCCGCGTGAGAGTTGAGGCTGCCGGTGAAATCGCCTTCCAGCAAGGAATCGAAACCGGAAAATTCTTTGTACTGGGACAGAAGCCAGAGCTGCTCTGCAAGCATAAAAGTTTCGGCGTCCTGGTAAAGGTGCCCGGTGCGGCCGCTGATAAGCCTGAACATATAACCCGAATCCAGAAGCCATCCGTCTTTATTTTTTCGAAAGTATAGAGGGGGCGTATATTTTAGATATTCCATGCCGGGCTCAAATTTCTCCCGCGGCCGGCCGCTTTCGGCAGCAGGGCCGGGGCCGAAAGCCATTTCATTATAAATATAAAGCACGGCGCGGTTTTCGACTATCCTAACCCTGCCTTGTGAATCCGGATCTTTATCGCGCGCCGCTTTTAAAACGTCGAGTATGTGGGCGGGGGCCGCAACCCCGTCGCCAGCTCCGAGCTCCGCGTCCGGCGGAACGCAAAGCCGCGAAAGTTTTGCCACGCGCTCGGCCGGCGATGAAATACCGGGAATCGAAAAAAGCTCCGAAGCAAGAGTTTTAATTAACGCAATTTCAGAGCTGGCCGATTTTTCGTAATCTTCCGCCGCTTCATCGAACAAATCGCGGGCTACTCTTTCGAACGAATAACGAGGCGCTGCCTGGCCTGGCGAATTCTGGCCGGACGCGAAAAACGCGCGGCCGGAAAACGAAACGGACAGCACGACGGTAGATAAAAGCAAAACTTTTAAAAACAGTTTATAAACGATTTTCATAACCCGCCACAAACATTAAAAAGACTAGGCGCTTAAAGGTTGATCTACTTAAGCCTTCCGGCGATGAATTTTTCTATTTTTTTAACTATATAAGAAGCGCTTTTGCCGTTGCCGAAAAAATTTCCGGAAAAGTCCAGCGAGAGTTCGCGGCGAGAAATAGCTGCCGCTAGCGACGCCGGCGAAAAGTTACTTAAGACGGTGTTGCATCCGGCTTCGAGCGTTTCGGGCCACGGCGTCATAGGATAGACCGTGACGCATGGTTTCTGGTTGAAATATGCCTCTTTGGCCACTCCGCCGGAATCGGTGACTATTTTCTTGCAACGGGTCTGCAGGGCGCCGAGCTCGATATAGCCTTGCGGATCGATCAAACTCAAGCTCGAATGCGAAGAAAATTTTTCATAGCTTCGGCAGCGTTTCATCATCTCACGAGTGCGCGGGTGGGCCGGAAAAATTATTTTTTCGCCGCAATCCATAACGGCTTTCATTATAGTTTCGAGCCTTTTCGGATCGTCTACGTTAAGCGGACGGTGAAGCGTCAGCAGAACGTAATCGCCTTCTGCGAAACTTTTTATTTTTTCGAATTTTGCGGTAACTTCGGGGCTTTGAAAAGCCTTTTTCATTTTAACGAAAGTGTCGTACATGGTGTCGCCCGAAAAATAGACGGAGCCGAAAACCGATTCTTTTTTCAGGTTATCAGCACAAGCCTTTGTAGGCGCAAAAAGAAGATGTGAAATATGATCG
>JAKPTH010000616.1 GCA_029571125.1 bacterium | reverse complement strand
TTTATTTCATCTCCGGCCGTCAGGAATAATCTGCCTCTCAGCCTGGACTCTTTAAAAGCCCTGAGGGTAAGATTTATCATGAATTCGTTTTTAATTTTTACGAGCGCCTTGTATCCGCGCTCCGCGGCCGGCAGCAGGTCGGCGCCCGCGAGGCCGCCGGCGAGCATTATGACGTCCATAAATCAATCACTCTTCTTTTTTGAGTTTATCGGCCGTATCGGTTTTTGTACGGCCGCCGGCAAAATGCTTCGGATGGTAATAAATCATATAAAAAACGCTCCAGGCGGCTAAAGCGGCGGCCGAATAAATGTAAACGCAGCGCTCCATGGAAGCGCGCGAATCTCCGGCAAAAGCCGCGGCTATAAAAGCCGCGCCGATGCCCGCGAAATATATATTCGACATTACCGCGTCCGGCCAATCCGGCCTGTATTTTTTGATAAACTCTTCATATCCGGAATGCCTGTAAGGCTTAAGCGAAGGTATCAACCTGTTGACGCCGGCAAGAAATTCTTTGTACCCATCGCCGTATTTCAAAAGCATTTTCTTTTCTTCGTAGCGCGCAAGCAGGTAACTATGAAGCGCGAGCGGCGCAGTCATTATAAAGAAGCCTTCCGCCGGGAGCGCGCAGGCGATGGCGAAGGCGCCCAGTATATCGCCGAAATAAAGCGGGTTTCTGACGAACCTGAAAGGCCCTGCCACTATAAGTTTATCCTGATTGGCGTCCCTGGCCATCACCACGTATGAAGATAGATAAGCCGCGCCCCAGGCCCTTATGGCGAAGGCCGCGAAGCATGCCGCGCCTATGGCTATATATAAAATTTTTATGCCGCCGGGAGCCGTCAGTCCAAAATATTCATAAACACGAATATTAGTGAACATCGGGGTGACAAGGGCCGCCGCCGCTATAAACGTAGTTATCTGCAGCCGCAGATTGAATTCTATTTCGTGCAGTCTGTTTAAATCCACTTTATTCCGCCTTTGATTTAATGGTAAAGGGGCGATTTGATTAAATTAAAAACCGCTTCCGCCGCCGAATATAACTGAGCATACCCCGAAAGAAATATTTCCGGCGAAATGAACTATTATCGACGAGAGAACGTTTTCTTCTTTTTCATATACGTATCCGAAAAAAACGAAAGAAACGAACGCCGCGAAAGTTAAAAATATCGCAGAATAGCCCATAGGCTGGCACAATATCGTAAATAAAGCCAGATGCCTTACCGCCACGAGCAGCGCCGGAACGGTGACGGCGAAATAAATGTTATAATACCGCTTAAGGCTTTCCTGAAGATAGCATCTGAAAAAAAGCTCTTCGCAAACAGGCAGCATCACGGCGAGCATAAGCCCGGCTTCGCGTATGAACTTATTGTCGGCTTTAATTCCCGCGCTGCCCTGTATGTGCAATATCATAGAATCGATATATTGAAATATCGAATATTGCCCGCCCGAAAGGTTCATATATTTTAATGCGTATTCTATGGCGCCGAAATATAAAAAGCACGCCGCAAAAGTCAGCACGCTGAAATTATTGACCCTGAAAACGTTTATCTGGGGCGATATGCTGATTCTGGAAAAGACCATCGGTATCGCCGCGTAAGCTATGAATAAAATGGCGAAAAATGAATAAACGAAATAAATCCACGACCGGGCGTCGAGCGCTTTATAAGCGAGCGAAGGCAGAAAATATATCAGCGTCGTGATGAATATGGCGATAAGTACCCCGTCTTCGCGGTTAATAAATCTCCTGTTTTCAATCATTGGTTCCACCGTTTATCTAATATTTTGGCGCTTAACGTTTTTTATTTATAACACGTTTTATTTTTTAATTTAATATTTCAAGTCTGGGGGTGAAGTTTATTTTATTTATAAGTTCGACGTATTCGCCTGGAAAAAGCGGCCTTTTTCTTCCGGACACCGCGATAAGCAGAGCTTCTATGACGTTAGCGCCGTAGGCCCTGCCGCCTATCCTCGGATAGGTGGTCACCAGATATTTGACGCCGCGCCG
>JAKPTH010000605.1 GCA_029571125.1 bacterium | reverse complement strand
TGTCTTTTGCCGTAATCGTAATGGTTTTAATCTTAAGTCCGGCGGAGCGCATTATATTTATTGAAGTTTCAGCGATACCGCGCGTAATGTTCTTTGCAGTAAGGTAAAAAATTTTAGTTCCGAAAGACTCGCCCATGGCTTTTATGGCCGGAAACAGAGCGGCGGCCGTCTTTCCGGTGCCGGTCGGCGCTTCGGCGAAAACGCTCGTCCGGGATTTGACTGCATTATAGACAAAAACAGCCATGTCGCGCTGGCCCTTACGGTATCCGCCGAACGGGAATGAAAGGTTTTTTATCGAAGCGTCGCGCACTTCACGCCAGTCGCTCAGAGTCTTAACGCGTTTCAGGTAAAAAGCGATCAGTCCGTAAAAAAAATCCTCCAGTTCGCCGAAACTGAATTTTTTAACGAACCTTTTTATATTTTTAGTTAAATGGCAATAATAGGTGAGCCTTACGGCAATTTCGGAGACCCCGTTATCCCTGGAATAAATGTAGGCGTAACATTTAGCCTGGCCCCAGAATTCGGGATTGTCATCCTCGCCGATGTCTCCGATGCCGGAGGACATCGTTTTAATTTCGTCAATAGTTATAAGCCCGTCGCCGCCTTTTATCAGTCCGTCCATGCGGCCGCCTATTTCGAGCATGGCAAAACCGGCGTCATAGGTGAAATTCACGCTCACCTCTGCGCTGTAATCCGCTCCGCCCTCGCGCTGCAGAGCACGGTGAGCGGCGCTTCCCTCCAGAAGTTTGGACTGCGAGGCGATCCCGAAAGAAAGGTCGCCGCTTTTAAGCGAGGCCTCACAAAGCTCGCGCACAGAAATTTTAATTTTTTTATTCTCCTGCATAGGATGCAATTATACCACTTTCTAAACCGATTGTTCAATATAAAAATAAAATTTCTTGACATTACGTTCACATTTGTGATAGACTAACTTTTCTTTACCGGTTGAAACCGTCAAATTTCAATCCGGCCTTTTAAGAAGCGGAAAAGCGCTTAAACTTTCCTGTATGAAGTATCAAGAATGATTCCAATCATTTCGTCAAAATCGGGAGAGCTTCAATGAAAAAATCCACAGCAGTCCTTTTGATTACCCAGTTGTTATTCATCGTCTTATTCGTTGCCGGCGTGTCGGCGCAGGAAAGCGCCGCAAAAAAATGGACATTCATGGTTTTTATCAATGCCGACAATAACCTTGACCGTTTCGGCATTTTAGACATACAGGAAATGGAAAAAGCCGGCATCTCCTCCGGAGTTAACATAGTAGCTCAGATAGACCGCGGTTACGGCAAGCCCGCCCGCCGCTACGACGTTACGGGCCGCGCCGCCGATGCTCAGGCCGACGACTGGGGATTGCTCGCTAAAAACGTAGCAGAGCTCGGCGAAGTGGACATGGGCGATTATAAAGAAATGGTATCTTTTGTAAAGTGGGCTCACGAAAATTATCCCGCCGAAAATTATGCGCTCGTAATATGGAACCACGGCGCCGGCTGGAAGAAAAAAGATAACGCGCCCGTAGTAAAAGGCGTTTCTTACGACGATCAGTCCAAAAACCACATATCGACTAAAGACTTAGGAATCGCCATGGGCGCGGTTCACAACATAATAGGACGGCGGCTCGACATACTCGCATTCGACGCATGTCTCATGCAGATGATAGAAGTTTCTTACGAAGTCCGTGAGAACGTAAAATATATGGTAGGCTCCGAAGAAACCGAACCCGGCGACGGCTGGCCTTACGAACTAGTCTGCGCTCCGCTCGTCCAGACGCCCGCTATGGAAGCTTCGGCTTTCGCGAAACTCATACCTCAAGCGTACGCTCAAAGTTATGGTTCCAAAGGCAAAGGCTGCACGCAATCCGCCGTCGACTGCTCCAAGCTCGAAGAGCTCGCCACGGCCATCGACGCTCTGGCGTTAAGCATTATGGACGCATGCGCCGCTTCCACTTCCGAAATAGAAGCCGTAAAAAACGCTCTCGGCGCAACGCAGAAGTATTCATACGCCGACAACATCGACCTCGGCCATTTTGCCGAAATGCTTTCTCAGGCTTCCAAAAACGAAGCGGTTAATTCTTCCCTGGAAAGCCTTAAAGCCGCTTACGGCCGCTGCATACTCGAAAACCAATTCACCGGAATGGGCGCAAGGTTCTCGACCGGCATGGCAATTTACTTTCCCCGCTACGGTTTTAATTCCAAATACGATACCATTAAGTTCAGCTGCAAAAACTGGGATGAAATGGTAAGATCGGTCACCGGCGCGCAGAGCACGGCGGAACCGCCGAATAACGGCGGCACTTCCACATCCAACCCCGGCACGATCTATCCCGGCGGTTACGATTATCCCGACGTTTATCCTTTCCCCGGCGGAGGTTTTCATCCTCACTGGCCGCATATTCCGCCCATGCCTATGATGTAAAAAACGGCTTAGGCTAATATAACCCGATTAATTACAATAAGGGAAGGCTGCGTAGCGCTGCCTTCCCTTAAATTATTTACGGGCCGTAACTTATAAATAAATGACCGGCCTAATGTTTTTATATCCAGGCGATAAGCTAAAATTTGGCGATAATTTTCATTACCGGCCCCTGATGGCGGATTACATATTTATTTTGATCGATAACGGCTTGCACATACTGTTCCCTGTATCCGCCCGAAAGCGTCATGTTTACGCCGGTTTTCCGTACATTTTTATAATCGTATTCGAGCGCCAGGTACAGGTTGTTAAACCGCCCGCCGCGATCGCCGCTCCTCAGCGCGAACCCTGACAGCAGTCCGGACGCGCTGAGTCTGGGCGCGATATTGTATCTGGCGTCAAAACCGAAATTCGGCAGCGGCAGCACTTTTGAATAACTGGCCGAAACCGCCGAATTGATATCTTTTACTATTAGTTCGCTTTGCATGGCTCTGAATCCGTATAAAAAATTAATATAGCCCCACGCGGTATTTTTAAGCCTTCTGAATACGAGGAAGTCAAAGGCGTCTATCTTAAGGCTGAAGTGAACGTTCGCCGTACCGTTTTTAACGTTGAATTTACGCCCGTCGAATTCGATATCGTAATTAAGATCGCCCGTAGCGGTAAGATCGCTCGAATGGTCGAGCTGTAAAAAACCGATATAGCTTTCGGCGCGGCCGCCGGATCTAAAAAACCATCCGAATCCCGCCGAGTTTTTTCTTTTGAAGTTCGCGTTTTCCTTGAAATTCGTCTTTAAATTATAT
>JAKPTH010000580.1 GCA_029571125.1 bacterium | reverse complement strand
GGTCTTTTTTGCATTTTTTATCGGCCGACTCAAATAAATCCCTTATGGTTTTTTTGTTTTTGAGCGCCTCTTTTATTTTATTTATATAATCGCCGGCTTCGGCGTTTTTGGGATTGAGCCTGTAAACTTTTTCGAAACTCGAAAGCGCCTGTTCGTATTTTTTCTTTTGATAAGCGTCCACGCCGGCTTTGAATATATTTTCCTCGTCTTTTTTAGATCCGGTGAAAACGCCGGAATCCGTTCCGCTTTCGGCGGTTTCACCCTCTGCCGCCGGTTCCGCCGCTTCGCTTCCGGCCAGAGCCGCGACCTTTTTGTAATACTGCGAGTAGACTATATTTTTGGGCTCGATCTCGCACGCCTTTTTAATTTCCGGCAGCGCTTTTTCAGGGCTCTGCTTTTTGACGTACAGCTCGGCGAAGTTATAATAAGCGGCCGCAAGGTTCGCTTTTAACGATATGGCTTTGGATATTTCCTGATAAGCTTCTTCTAGTTTTCCGAGCGACAGGTATGCCCTGCCGAGATCGTTGTGGAGCGAGGCGTTGTCCGGCTGGACCGAAAGCTCGTTGGTCAGCTGGTTGATCCATGCTTCGCAGACGGAAACAAGCCTTTTCTGTGCTTCGCCGTCGTCGGGTATAAGCTCGAGAACCGCCGAAAACGAACGCTCGGCTTCTTTCCAGTCTTTTTTCTTCTGGTAAACGCAGCCGATGTTAAAATATGCCACGTCGTGGTCGGGCTTTTTCTTTAATATTTTTTTGAACTCGGATATGGCTTCTTCGTAATTGCCGGAATTGTAGTAAAGCAGGCCGACGTCGTTGATGGCGTTTATGTCCTGCTCGGACTCGGCAGAAGCGGTTGGGAATCCGTAAAAATCCGAAAACGAAAAAACGGCGGCCATGCAAATTACAAATGCCGCTACAAATAAGCTTTTTAATCTGTTCAAGCTTAAGCGCTTATCCGTTTTATTCATTTTAATTCAATCTACACCTTTTCTCTATCTTTTGGCTATCATCTCACGCTCGCACTTAAAAACATACGATATGATTTTTTCTTTCTGAACGCGATGTATTTGTATAAAGTTAATTCCATAGTTATACATCGGCGAACCGTCCGGGTAAGTTATAAGAGCGCCCTGCGGATTTTTCATTTCCGCCGCCCTGACTATTTCGCCGAGCACGTTCTGATATTTATAGTTATCCAGCGTAAATTCGAACTCGTACACTTCGCCGAGCTCCATTTTGTGCTTGGGGCTGTCGAGCCTGAGCCCGCCCGCCGAAATATTGACCGTCGTTGCATCAAAAAACGGTTCCGGCTGGTCTTCATAACTCGTATCTTCTTTAAAGAGCCTCATTCTAACTGGTATTTTAACGTCAACCCTCACGTAGCGCCGCCGTTGTATCTTTTCGATCTTTTCGGGCACGGCCAGATTCAGTATAGGCTTGGGATATATTTCACTTTTAACTACATGAGTTATAAAAGTGTACATTCCGTCGCTTCTCATGTAATTTAAATGGCAGACGGTCTTTTCCCAGATATGTATATGCTTACTTGCCACGCTCGGTACGCTCATGGTCAAGACTTTATCGGTCATGTTAGAGACGCGGCTTTTATACTGGCCGGCAAACAGGCCCAGCTTAACTTCGATTTCAACTACCTGTCCGCGCGACAGATATTTTTCGAGCGAAGATAAATTTGTTACCTCGAAGTATGTGGTACTTGTATTTGTCTGCTGTTCGCCTGCCATAAATTCACCGAACCAAAATCAATAGAATACACGGTTTGTAAATATATAATTTTTAATTTCCAGATTAAGTATAGCAAAAAATTAAAATATAAACGTATATGAAACTAAATTAAAATACCGCATGAAGTAATAATAATTAATAAAGAGCTTAAAACTTTGCGGCCGCTTTAATTAATTTATAAAGCTTATATAGCCGCGCCGCAGTGTTCGCAGGCCTTTAGTCCGCTCGGGTTCATGTGCGCGCAGTTGCGGCAGATATTGACGGCCGGCGCAGATGAAACGTTCGGCTGCTGCTGAGCCGCCGCCGGTTGAGCGCCGGGAGCGGGCGCGCCCGAATTGGCCGGCGCGATAACCGGTCCGCCGCCGCCGGTAAGACGTTCTACCATCAGCTGCGACTGAATTTTATCGAGATAAGATTTAAGTATCTGATTGTTCGGAAATTTTGCGCTTAGATCCACATATTTCTTATAAAGCTCGGCTTTCTTTTCGAGCTTGAAAAACGAATTGGTGTAATATTCGAGCGTTATATTTTCGATATTGCCTTTTTCAAACATTTCTTCGCAGAGCATTATGCATTCGTCGAAATTTTTGCGGCTGAACTTCGCCGATATGAGCATTAATTTCACGTCGGTGCGGTGAGGTTCGTCGGATAAAATCGATTCGTAAACTTTTATTGCAAGGTCTGTTTTATCGTTGCTTCTTATAAAAGCTTCGCCGAGCATGCGCCGGACGTTTTTGTCTTTGGAGTCCATCGCGAATATTTTTTGATAAACGTCTATGGCTTCCTGCGAAAGGTTGTCTTCGTGAATGAAATGAGTGCAGAGTATCGTAAGAAGGCGCTTGTCGTCCTTCTGCTTCTTCAACAGCAGTTTGTACTCGCTTATGGCTCTTTCGTTGGTGGCGTTTTTTTCCAGGAAAGAATTACCCAGGTAGCCGTGCACCACTTCGTTTTTAGGATCGACGTCGAGCGCTTCGAGACTCACTTTAATGCATTTGTCGTAATTTTTAACCTTGAAATAGCATAAAGAAAGCTTCGCCTTTATTTTTGCGCGCTCGAGCGGATCGAATGCGTTGGCGAGAGCTTTTTCAAAAGAAGCTATAGCGTGTTCGTACTTTTCTTTATCTAAATATTCAACGCCGTCTTTATAATTTTTGTGCGGGTCGGGCTTTAACATGACGGCGATCTGGCCGCCGAAGTACATCCAGATAATAAAAGCCACCAGCAAAGCGAATGCCAGGTAGACATAAAGTTTGGGAACGGCCATGTTGTAATATTCTATGTAAAATTCACCGCGCGCAGCGTAAATGGAGCGGATTCTCTTATTGACTTCGTCCGGGCGGAAATCTTCTTTATCTTCGAAAAGTTTGTGATATATTTCAAGGGCTTTGTCGTATTCCTGCCTGTTATAAAACCCTTCGGCTTCCGTGAATCTCATTTCGTAAACCTGGTCGGGGTTTACGTTGGTCTGCGATTTTTCGATGAGCTGCCTTAACTTTGCGTCTATATCGACGCTGTCGGTTTTCGCCGTGGATTTTCCTCTGATGGAAGCGGCCGCCTGCTTTTGTATCTGTTCGGCCTTCGTTTTGAGCTCTTTGATTTTATCTTTCAGCACGACGCGAGTCGGATCGACGGAAAGAACCTGATTGTATTTTTCGATGGCTTCCTCTATTTGATTGTTGGCGGCCAGCTTATCGGCTTCGGTAACCATGTCTTCTATTCTGACCTGCTTGTCCATGATCGATAACTTTTCGACCGCCGTTTTGCTGTTTGGATATAGCGAGATTACTTTTTCATAGCCTGCGCGGGCGGCTTTCATATCGCCGGCTTCGAAAGCGGCTTCGGCTTTTTTCAGCTCGGAAACCACTGGATTTTCGTCGCTCATGATTTTTTTATAATATTTTTGGACGTATGAGGAGTCTTTGGTGCTTTTAGCCACTTCAATTTCGTTTATAGCGCGCGAATAATTTTTAAGCTCGAAAAAGCAGATCGCCATGTGAGTATGCAGCATGGCCTGCTCGTTAGAGTCGAATCTTATGGTGGGCGGGATCGAAGACGCTTTTTCGAGAGCCTTGTTGCACTGCATGAGGGCGTCGTTATAGTCGCCTTTTTTTATTGAAAGAGCTGCCAGCCTGTTATATGTCGGAAGATGATACGGAAGCGTTTCGAGGTTCGAGTAATAAAGCTTGTACGCCCTGTCGATGTTGTTGTTTTTAATGGCTTCGATGGCCATGTTGTTGTTGATTTCGCAAATATAGCTTTTATAAAGCTCTTCGTGCGGAACGTTGCTGAGGGCTTTTTTTATATAACTGAGAGCTTCGTCGTGGTTGTTTCTCTGTTCGTATATCTGGGCCATGTAATAATAGGACGTCGCATATGAACCGTCTTCGCCTATGGCCGAGCTGAATTTGGTTTCGGCCTCCGAATATTTTCCGAGCTGAAAAAGCTTAATGCCTTCTTCGGTAAGCCTTTCCGCCTGCGCTCTTACGGCGAAGGCATCGCCGTAAGCTGAAAATAAGAATAAAAACGCAAAAAACAATGCGACTGCGCACTTAACCGGAGCCGGATGGAGTATTCCATTTTTTTTATACATAGCATTCTCCGTTATTTATTTAAAAGCCTTTTTTCTTTTTTAAAGCTTCTATTATATGAAGAGGCAGCTTTATCGAACCGCAATACGGCGCCATTTCACGTTTGGGGCCATGGCAGTCGGAGCCTCCCGTGGTGATCAGATTTAAGTCGGCGGCTATTTTTTCGTATTTTTTCGTGGCCTGCGGGTCGTGCGAAGTGTGAAATACTTCGAGCCCGCAAAGCCCGTCGCGGACCAGTTCCGCTATTATTTCGTCGCGGCCCGTGAGCCCGGGATGGGCCATGACCGGCACTCCGCCGAATTCCAGTATGAACTTTACCGCGTCGGAAGGCGCGAGTTTATTGAGGACCTCGACGTAGCAGGATTTGCCGTTGCCTATATAGCGCTCGAAGGCCACTCTTTCGTCTTCGACGATCTTTCTTTTTACCATTACGCGCGCCAGATGGGGCCTTCCGATCGACGCCAGGACGTTCTCGCCGTCGCTCGCGTTAAGGGCCTCGTCGCGCACTTCGTCGAACGATATGCTGTGGCCGTTGACGTTTAACTTTTCGATCATGAGGCGCATGCGTTCGATGCGCGATTCTCTGAACCAGTTGAGCTTTTTAATGAAGCCGGGATTTTTATAATCGATAAAATATCCCAGGACGTGAAGCTCGGCGTCTTTGAAATCGGTATTGAGCTCTATGCCGGGTATTATTTCCACGCCGTGCTTGAAACCGGCGATGATCGCTTCATCTATGCCGGAAACAGAGTCGTGGTCGGTTACCGATAACACGGCGACGCCCTGCCTGGCAGCATACTCGACGAGTTCGGACGGAGTGAACGTGCCGTCGGAATGTTTCGTATGGGTATGCAAATCGGCGAATTTTAAATTTTGCCTGTTTATTTGACTATAATACATAATATTATCACACCTAACCGCAACAGTTTACCATAATTTTTACCGCTTGTCAAAAAAATTTAACAAAAAACTCTCTTCATTTTTATCCAGATCGCCATACAGCTTAAAAGAAGGTCCGAACCTTTTAATCAGCGTCGCGCCGAGCACGCCCGGCCCTTTAATTTTAGTCCCGGTAAAAGAGCCGTCGTAAACGTTTAAAACGCCGCACGAGGGGCTGCATTCTTTTAAAACGGCCGCGCGCGCCCCGTATTTTTCGGCTATGTCGGCGCACATTTCAGCGCCGGCCAGAAAATTTTTAGTGACGTCTACGCCTTTATTTGAAAAAACTCCGGCCCGGCCTTCTATAACGTCAAAACCGCAGCCGTACTTTATTTCGGAAGGGTCGCGCGGAGTGGAAAGGCCGCCGAAAACTTCCGGGCAAACTCCTATTGCCAGCCCTTTTAAAAATAAATTTTTTAAAAAATCGGCGTCCGCAAGGTGGGCGTTGGAGCCGCCGTTGTATTTGCAATTTAATCCGAGTTTGCAATATGATACCAATAACATGAACTCATCACCGCCTGGTAATTTTTATTTTAATTTTTTAAATTTTTACCGATAATTAAATTAACTGGCTAATAAATAATTACGACTATCATTACGAAAGGTTGTGGTATTAAATATGGCGGCCTGCCCAAAATGCGATTCATCGAAATGGTCAAGAATGGGTTCTATAGTGGAATGCAGCTCGTGCGGATTTCGTCTCGACGAGCTATACAATTTCCATCACTTCAATAAATCTAAGTATTTGAAATAACAGGGAAGCAAATATTTTTATAAAAAACATTAAAACAGGGGCATATTGTAATGCCCCTGTTTTGTTTTATCGAGATAGGGTTATTTAATTTCGAGCATTCTATCTATGGATAGCCTGGCTTTTTGCATTATAGACTCTTCGACCGTGATTTCGGTCTTCATGTCTTCTAAACACCACAATACCTTTTCAAGCGTAGTTTTTTTCATGTTGGGGCATACCCCTGTTTTTGAAAGCGGATAGAATTTTTTGCCGGGTACCTGCGTGCTGAGTCTGTAAATAAAAGATTCTTCCGTGCCTATTATGTATTCCTTTTCGTCTTTGCTGTTTTTAGCGTGCCGCAGCATGGCTTCGGTGCCGAGCGCATAATCGGCCGCGGCTACGATTTCTTCGGAGCATTCGGGATGAACCATGACTTTAGCGCCGGGATATTTAGCGCGCGCTTCGGCGATGTGCTCTTTTATGAACTTTAAATGCACCGGGCAGAAGCCTTTCCATAGATGTATGGTCTTTCCGGTTTTATTTTTGACGAACGAGCCCAGATAGCGGTCGGGCACGAATATGAATTCTTCGTAAGGGAGGCTTTCTACCATTTTAAGCGCGTTGGCCGACGTACAGCAGTAATCGCAATGCGCTTTTATTTCGGCGAAAGAATTAACGTAGCATATAGTTTTAGCGTCAGGGTGTTCGGCTTTCATTTTAAGCAGGTCTTCGACCGTTATCATGCTCGCCAGCGGGCATCCGGCATCCGGATCCGGCATCAGCACGGTCTTTTGAGGCGATAAAATCTTGGCCGTTTCCGCCATGAAATAGACCCCGCAAAACACTATGACTTTGCAATCGACTTTTTGCGCTTCGATCGACAGGCCGAGGGAATCGCCCACGAAATCTGCGATATCCTGGATTTCGGGCAGCTGATAATTGTGCGCCAGTATTACTGCGTTTCTTTTCTTTTTTAATTCGATAACTTTATTTTTTAATTCTTCGAGATTTGAATTTGTCATATTAATCACCGCAGGAGATTATAATTTATTTCCCGTTTAATTGTCAAGATATATTGATATTTATATTGACATAATGACTTTTTTTATATAAAATTTAATCCATAATTTAAAATCCGTCATAAAACGAAGGAGAGATAATCGTTGAGTTACGACGCCATTATAATAGGCGCGGGCA
>JAKPTH010000567.1 GCA_029571125.1 bacterium | reverse complement strand
CAATAAAATGGCCGATTTCAACGCGGCGCTTTTAAAGGTCAATAACGGGTCGGCTGAATTGAAAGACAGCGGAGTATTTTATATAGACGAAGGTTCGGAATGCGATTTAACGCAGAACAATCAAGTCCAGAAGCTGCTCTTTCACGACAATATAATGCTCATATTCAAAAAAGGCGTAAAAATCCCTTCCATCAATAAAAGCCCTTTCGCCTCTCAAAACGGATGCACTCTGTCGATAGTCGCCGCTGACGGCGATATAACCATATGCGGCCCCGAAGTGGAGGCGTCGCTCAACTCGCTTAACGGCACTATTAAAAAAGCCGTAGATTATTTTCAGGTATTCGGCAATATGACCGTCAAAAAGTTATATTTTAATTTAAACTCGCCCGGAAATATTTTCAGGGTATCTTCGATTCCGGCCGGCGACGCAACGCCGCTGCTCGGAGCTCTTAACGGAGAAAACGGGTTTACCCGGATGTCCTTGACTTACGACCCTGCGCTCGACCCGTGCGACGCCGAAAATTATCTTTATCACTACAAATATTACGTTTCTTCCAGGCAGACTTACTGGCGTTTCTACAGCGATTAAAACCGCGTATAATACGACTGAGAGAAAATTATGAACGCACGAAAATATATTCTAAAAAATAAATATTCTAACGGCCGCGCAAATTACGGCGCGTTTTCTTTCGTAGAAATAATGGTCGCGGTAGTATTGATCGCCATAGGCCTAATACCGTTATTTTCCTTATTCGTTTCCACTACGTCCGACGTTTCAAACACTATCGACGAAGTGCTCGCAACGACTTACGCCAACGAGTTAATCGATTCGATCATAGCCCATAAATTCGTGGATATACCTTCCAATATAACGCATTCGGAAGTTTCCGCGCTAGCCGGAAACCCTTTCTTCGATAAGATAATAGCCAATTTAACTCCCTGCACGGCCGAATTCCGAAGGTTCGTAGAAATAAACGAAACGGCCACGACGGTTCAAATTCCCGTCAACGTAAGCCCTTTGATAGCCGAAAGGTATAACCGCATTAAAAGCTTTAAAATAATTAAAATAAAGATAAAATATGACTTAAACGGCAGGGCCCGAGAGCTCAATATGGCTACAATAGTGACTGGAGCGTAAATCATGAGAAACAAATCCGGATTTACAGTCGTGGAAATAATAATCGTGACGCTTATCGCCACATCCATAATGGCGGGTATTTATACTTTTTTAATCAGAAGCCACAAGCACCATGAGCTGGAAACTAAAAATCTCGAAGCAATACAGGAAATGGCTTTCATAATATATAACCTCAGAAGCGATCTCAGAACGCTCATCGAATTCGAAAACGATCCGGAGACTTTCGCGGTATATGACTCCGCGGCAAAAACTTTAAGTTTGAATATAGTGAACGGCGTTACGGAAAACGGAATCATAATATATTCAAAAGTGCTTTACTGCTTCGAAAACAACTGCCTGATCAAAAAGTTCCAGGTCATCGAAAGCGACGGGCTTAGCGGCCAGAGAAGCCGCAAATTGACCGGCGCCAATAAATTGAACGAGTTCGAAATAAAAATACTCGACGCAGACGGCAATCAGCTGTCAAATACCCGCGCGCCGGGCCAGAAGCCCAGGTATTTAAAAACTAAGATAACTCACGCCACCAACGCGAGGCTCGATGTTATGATAAATATATATTCCACTTATATCGAAAGCCAGCTGGTCGACGACATGCAAAAATACTGGCTCCCCACGTGGAAAATTAGCACGGTAAATCCAGCGCTTACCATGATTATGACTAACTTCGGCAATATAACCGTAAACCTGGGAAGCCTTCCTAATTCGTCTTCTACGCTCAACGGCATAAGGATCGGAAGCAATATGGGCACGAGCACCGGAATATCCCATTAAAGCAGCGAAAGCGGATATATTTTTTTAATTATCAAACTATTTAAGCGCGGTTCATGTAATTAATTATGAGGGCTAAAAAGACGGTTAAAAATTTTTAAAAAGCGTGATGCGTTATGAAAAAATGCGACAGATTAGAAAAAATTTTAAATAAAGACGGCGGCGAGTTCGAAAAAATAGCGAGCGGCCAATCGGAACAGCTTTGCTCTCACATTAAAAGCTGCGCCGACTGCGCCGCTTATTTCGCCTTAGCCGCCAAAACAAGAAATATGCTCGCCGGGCTTAAAGATTTCGAAGAAAAGATCGATTTTAAAATCCAGGACGAACAGGCGAAAGTCATCGCCAAAATAAAGGCCGCACGCCCCTCTTCCAACCCGGTTAAATCGCAAATATACGCTGTTGCGCGGCCGTCAATAATGGATTTAATATTAAACGCTTTTAAGACAAACCGTCTTGCCGGAGCGCTGGGGGCGCTTTTAATCGCCGCCCTTATTTATTCAGGCCTGGCCGTTTTCAGCGGCGGTGAAGATAAAAACCGGACCGCAAAAGACTTTAATAATGAAAATAAATTATACTCCATGGTCGCATTAAGCGCAAAGGCTTTCATAACGATAAGCGGCGTCAGGCATGAGCTCAACGAAACCTCGGGCATTTCAAAAGGCTCCGCCATAGAAACGGAGGCCGGCTGCGTCTGCGTTCTTTCTTCCAAGCTCGTCAGGGTCACGCTGCAGCCTCTTACCGCAGCAGTTCTAGACGAACGTCACATACGCATCGCGTCGGGAAGGGCTTTAATGGAGTTCGACAAAGCTGCGCTGGACAGTAAAAGCCCATTTATAGTCGACGTAAATAAAATAAACGTCGAAATAACCGGGACTACGATCGAGGTCGAGGCCGCCGAAAGCGTTTCGTCCATAAAACTGATAGGCGGAAAAATAAGGATGCGCTCTGAAGATCCTAATTTCAAAGCGGTCGGCGATATCAGTTTAAAACCCGGCGAAAAAATAACGCTAAACTTTAAAGATAAAAGCATAGAATTGTTCAACGATAAAAACCTGAAAATTAAAAATTATACCGAAGGCTCGGCCGCGCCCAAAACCGTCCGCGGCAAAACTGTTACATCCGAAATTACCCGGGAAATTAAAATCGCTCCGGCCGCTGTGATACCGGCGGCGGAAAGCGCCGAAGTAAAAACGGCGGAAGGCTCCACCGCCGAAACCCTTATGCAAGAGCCTCAGCCGGACATCAATAACGGCCCTAGCCCTTTTATTTCAAATTAAAAAAGTCCAATTTTAAAAATTAATAAATTAGAGAGGTGTTGTTTATGAAAAAAAGTTACGGGTTTTTATTGTTCGCGATCCTGATGTTTTCATTTTTATTTTATCCTGCAATATCGACTGCGGCTGGCAATAAGGTCGAGGTTTTGATTTTTTCGACGCCGGGCTGCCAGTGGTGCAAAAAAGCCGAGCCGCTGATCGAACAGGTCAAAGAAAAATATGGCGACCGCGCAGAATTTGTCGAAGCGGGCCTCGGCGCCGGCTCGAAATACGGCGTAAAACTTTATCCCACTTATATCGTCGGAGGCGAAAAAGTCGTCGGCTATTCGAACGATCTGGCTGAAAAGATCGGCAAAATAATCGAAGATAAAAGCCGGGCCGGCGAAAAAAACAATGGCGGAGCGAACGGCAAAGATGACGCCGCGGGCGGCGGCATTAAGCCAGATGACGCAGATGGCAAAGGCGTTGATAAGGCCGATAACGGCGCGCAAAACGGTAACGCGAATATAAACGGCGGCGGAAACGCAGCCGATGACGGCGGCTTCGATCTGGCGCAAAGCCTCGAAAAAGCTTTTTCAAATTTCTTCAAGGATCTGGAATCTATCTTTGAAAACATGTTCAAATCGTTCAATAAAAAAGTAGAAAATATATTTAAAGACATTGAAAAGTCTCTCGACGACGCCGCAAAAGAAATCGCCGATTTAAATAAAATTTTCGGCGGCGATAATGACGGCGACGAAAATTTAATCCCTGACGGCAACGACGGCCAGAACAACGGCAAAGACGGCGGCTTGAACAACCAGCAGGGTAACAAAGACGGCGATTTCCCTGATTTCGGCAACAACGGCGTTAACGATAACAAAGTAAATAACGATATAAACAGCGGAAAGAATATCGGCTCGAACCCATGGGACATACTTAACCGTCAGCCTAAAAAGCCTCAGGATGACGGCGGCCGTAACGTTCAGAACCAGGGCGGCGGCAATCAGAACGTAAATCCTCCAAACAACAATAATATCGCAAACGATACCGACGGACGGCTCATCCCGAACAAAGACGGAGGAAGCTTATTACCCGAACCGCCCCAGGCGCCGCCGCAGCAGCCTCAGTTTCCGCCTATCCCTCCGCTCCCGCCGGACAACAATAACCGGAACGTCAATAATAACTTCAAAGACCCTTTCGACGAAATGATCAAGCAGCAAAACCGCCAGATGAACGGCGATAACACCCCGAAAGACAATACGGTCGACAACCGCACGCCCGGCGCCAAAGCCATCGTCAAGCAAATACAGGAAAAATTCGGCGTCACCATAGTCGACGGCGAAGCGCCCAAATACGTATGGACCGAGCAGGAATTGAAAACTACCATGGACATATTGTCGGAGCTGCCGCAGAGCTTCGTCAGAAAAACCCTCACGCTCGCCAAAGGTTCCGCCGAAGGGATGTTTCCAGGCATGAGCAATATAGGCGGCTTCGCCAGCGGCTCGAGCATAACGATTACGCCGCTCGGTTTGAACTGCGATTACAAACGCGTCCTCATTCACGAAATGGGCCACTGTTTCCACTTTCAGACTTACGAACTACAGAACCAGTTCCAGCAGAAATTCTGGTCCGGCAGAAACGGTTACTCAGGCAGCGCGGGCGGCGCCAACCCGCCGGCCATTTCGCAGTACGGCGGCAGCAATGTAATGGAAGACATGGCCGAAGCCATAGCCTATTATGTAGTTTACGGCAAATCGATGAGGCAGATGAGCCCCGAAAGATACGAGCTGGTTAAAAATCTCGTTATGGAAGGTAAGGAATGGTAAAATTCGAATTATAAAACAAGCTTTTACAATTTTTTTAACGCCTGAATAAAAAAGAGCCGCCTTAAATGGCGGCTTTTCTTATCGGCAATTATTTTTCACAATTAAAATCGAAGCGAATAGGCCTGCTTCTTTTTCTAAAGGCCTTCAAAAAACTTCTTTATCCTGCTTTTAAAAACTTCATTGTCGAATTCGAGAGCGTGCTCGCGGATATCTTCGGCCCTGAAGCCGTTTCTTACGGCGATAAATTTTTTCACCGCTCCTATAAGATCGGGCACGCCGCCGCCGTCGAATAAAACGCCGGTTTTGCCGTCTATAACGGTTTCCGACGCGCCGCCCCGGTTGAGCGCGATTACGGGCTTGCCTGCCGCCATGCACTCTACGGGAACGATCCCGAAATCTTCCTCATTGGGGAAAATAAGCGCTTCGCAATTCTGGTATAGGTTCATAAGCCTCGCGTCCTCGGCGCGGCCTATAAATTTGACGTTGGGCGCCGCGGCTCTTCTGAGCTCTTTTTCCATCTGGCCGGTCCCGGCCACTATCAGATTAAGCCCCAGCTCGTTAAAAGCCTTTACGGCCACGTCCGGTTTTTTATAGGGGATCAGCTGCCCCACGAAAAGATAGAAAGGGTCTTTAGGCGGCTCTTCCGAGCAAGGTGCGATCGTGAATTTTTTACAATCCACCGGAGGGTAAATCACCCCGGCCTCGCGCCTGTAATGCTTTTTTATGCGTCCCGCGACGGTTTTTGAATTGGCTATGAAATGATCCACCCTGAAACTCGAAGCTAGATCGGTAAGCCTCACGTAGTGCATAAAAATACGCATGGCGCTTTTTTTTATAAATCCGAGATTATTTTCGTTAAGATATTCGAAATACTTGTCCCAGGCATAGCGCATCGGCGTGTGGCAGTACGTTACGTGCAGCTGCCTCGAATTAGTCAGCGCCATTTTCGAAAAGCCCGAATCTGAGCTTATAACCAGATCGAACTTAGAAAGGTCGAACTGCTCCACGGCGAACGGAAACAGCGGGAAAAAATGCTGGTATTTAGAAACGCCGAACGGCAGGTTCTGGATAAAAGACGTATGTATTTTGCGTGAATTTATTTTATCGGAAATTTTGGATTTGTCATAAACCAGAGTAAATATTTCCGCTTCCGGAAATATATCGAGGAGCTCTTCTATGACTTTTTCGCCGCCGCGCATGTTTACAAGCCAGTAATGCACTATCGCCACTTTGAGGCCGGATATATTCATTTTTTATAATACGCTCGCTTTTTTGGTATTTTAAATCGCGCCCCGCGCCTAAATCACTTCTATTTCGCTCTGTATAGCGCCCGCGGCCTTCATGGCCTGGATTATAGCTATTATGTCCTTGGCGTAAGCGCCCATTTCATTGAGCGCGTCCACCATGTCGCGCACGGTAGAGCCGGCGTTAAGGTATACGATATTCTTTTCTCCGCCTTTTCCGCGCGCCGCCGCGGCGTTCGCCTGCGCCGCCTGCTGGTTCTGCGCAGCGCCCGCCTGGGCCTGAGCCGGAGAGGCGGCAGGCGCTTCCGCGACTTTGAGTTTTATTCCGTTATGAGAAATGGCCACTGGACTGATTTTAACGTCATCGCCGAGCACAATCGTGCCGGTCTTTTCATTTATGACGATTTTAGAAGCGTTGTCGGTCTGGACGCTGAGCGATTCGACGGCAGCCAGAAACCCCACCACGTTGTCTTCGAAGCTCGAAGGCACCTTCACTATAACCACGCCGGCGTTTTTAGCCCTGGCGAACCCTTCGCCGAACTTGTCGCAGATAGCCGCCGCAACTGCGCTGGCGGTGGAAAAATCCTTTTTATTTAAAACGATCTCTATCTTTTCATCGGCGACGAAATCGCTCGATATTTCTCTTTCTATAAGTGCGCCGCCCGGAATTCTTGCGACCAGGGGATGCAGCTTGACTCCGCCAGCCGACTGCTGGCTCGAACCGAGCTGTCCGAGGGACACCGGCCCCTGCGCGACTGCGTAAACCTTTCCATTGGCGCCTTTGAGCGGCGTCTGCAAAAGGACTCCGCCCTGAATGCTTTTTGCGTCGCCTATCGACGACACCACCACGTCGAGCTTATCGCCCTCGCTCATAAACGGAAGAATATTCGCCGTAACCATCACGGCGGCGGAATTCTGGGCTTTCAAAGTCTTGGGATCCAGCGTAACGTCGAATGATTTGAGCATATTGACGATCGACTGCGCGGTCATGATGTTCTTGTCGCCGCTTCCTTCCAGGCCCACCACGACGCCGTAGCCTACCAGCTGGTTTTCCCGCACTCCGCCGATTCTTGCGATATCTTTTATGCGCGTTATTATTCCGGCGTAAGACGCCGATAAAAAATTAAGCGTAAAAGCCGCGCATGCAATCACCGCAAGCGCTTTTATCAATTTCCTTGCATTCGATCGTTTTCCGGTTCTTTCCATTTACATACCGCCTATATTCAACTATATTTTTATTCACAATACCGCTAAAAAAGCCAATCCGATACTCTTTTGATTACTCCCGGCCTGTTGACCGTACCTACGACGCCGTTTCCTTTATATTTAATCTGCGCGTCGGCCAGAAATGTCGACAATATGGTATTATCAGATGTTATATCCAGCGTTCTCGCGATGCCGTTTATCGTAATGTCCTGAACTTCGTCGTTTATCCTGATGCTGCGTTTGCCTTCTATGGCCAGATTGCCGTTGGGATAAATTTTGGTGACGCGCGCCGAAATCTTTGCCGTTATGGTTCCGGAACGGGTCGTGGAGCCGTCGCCGGAAAAATCGCCCGACGTGCTGCTGGAAATATTGGGTATAAAGCTCAAAGGTCCCGTGCCTGCTTTAGCTCCGACAGTGGACGATTTTTTATTCTGCGTAGTGGCTTTCTGTACGGCCGTAGAATTTTCGATTATCAAGATAGTTATTATATCGCCGATTTTATGTCCTTTGGTCTCTGAAAATATCGACTGCCCGGCCGATTCTTCTTCGGCCTCGCGCCAGAGCGATTCGGCTTTCAATTCGGCCGCCGCGCATCCTATCAATAAAAAACTTACCACCGACAAAATCAAAAATCTCTTAAAAGTGCTGCGATACATTCTGCCTCCGATAAAATTTAACAATACTGCGACTAAAATTACGATAATGCTGCGACAATCGCTTCGGCATATGCGGCCAGAAACTCCTTACCGGCCTTAATCTTCAACCGTTTCCGCGGCGCCTTCGCCCGTCACGACCGCACGGTATTTTTTGCGGGTTTTCGGATTAACGGCTTCGATTATATCCCCGGCTCCGGCATTTTTAGAGGCCGTCGCCGAAAAAGACACGCTCGAACGGCTTTTTCTTAAATATAAAACGATCGTCTGTCCCGCCTTCACAAGAATTTTCTTGTTGAAAAAGCTTTTTTTCAAAACTTCGCCGGCGCGAACGTTTCTGATTAATTCAAGCCCTTCGGCCGCTATTTTAACCAGCTCGCGATCATTTTCGACCGAATCGTCTATTAAAAATAACTCACCATATTTTTCGGCAAAAATTTCAATTTCACAAGTCATTATTTTATTCACGTCGATGACGGAGTTTTTTGGCATATTTTCACGCGCCGCGGCGGCGGTAGTTTTCCGGGTTATTTTAGCCGAGATTTTTAAAGGCGGGCCGCTTTCCGGTAAAACGGAGATTTCCGCCGCGGATGCATTATAACCGATAATATCTATCTTCACTTCGCCAGAACCGGTCAGTTTTTTAACCGCTTCACGGCCGAAGCCTCTCGTGAGGAAAACCGCGATAGTTTCTTTAGCGCCTATTTCGAATTCCTCGCCGTATTTTTTTATAAAAAGTTCGCCTATCTTTTTTTCAAGTTCTTCTTTTAAGCGGCCTTTGGCTTTTTCGTCAGTTTCGCCTCCGGCGAAAGACGTTACCCTGCAGTAATCCGCGCCGCCAATAGCATAGCCGCCTCCCTGAGGAAATTCCAGCTTCCGGCGGACCGCGTTTTCAATCTCGAATCTATATATGCGCCGTTCCACGAATGGCGGAGGGGCGAAACCGAGTTGAATATTTTTTATTTTTTCAATATCGATTTTAAAACCGGGCGCGGTTTCAAAATCGCAGATATCCCCAAGGCATATTTCTCCCGCGGCGGCTTTTACATTTGATTTCAAAACTATTCCGAGCGCCGCCGCTTTTGCCTGCGCGGCCGCTGCCGGGCGGCAGCTCAACATTAAAGCCAGGCACGATATGAAAATTAAAAATATTTTACTTATCGAAAGTTCCGGTTTTAAAAAATTCATGATATAAATCATATCGGCTTTAGATTAAAGTACCGAAGTTCAGGTTAAGGTCATGAAAAATATGATCATAAAAAATAATATTATCTATAAGAAATGCAATTGAAAAATAAAGAGATTTGTAATATAATGTTCTTATGATTATTGATTTTTTCAAAAGCCAGCTGGATTACGTATATTTTTTTTACGGACTCAGTTTTTTCGCTCTGGCCGCCGTTTGCGTCACGATTAAAAAAATCGATAAAAGCGGCATAAAATGGCACTGGCTGGAGTTTTTCGCCGCCCTTCACGGCGCCAACGAATGGCTGGACATGATCGCATTCTCGTTCGGCGACACTCCTTCGTTCGGCATTTTAAGGCTCGCCGTCATGGCGGTTTCGTTCGTATTTCTTCTTCAGTTCGGCCTTAGCGGAATCGAGATCTTTTACAATAAAAAATTTGCGCGCTTCATTTACCCGCCCCTGTTGACCGCCTTCGCCGCCGCGGCGTACTTTTTTGACGGTACCGCCGCCAATATAGCCGGCCGCTACTGCTTCGGATTTACCGGCGGCGTCCTGGCCGCGTTATCCCTGCACGCCCTATCGCTTAAGGTTCAACTTCCCGGAGGCAATCTCAAAAAAGCGGCGTTTTTCTTTTTTTTATACGCCATAACCAGCGGATTGATCGTGCCGGCAGGCAACTTTTTCCCCGCCAGCGTAATTAACGCGGAATCTTTTTTTTCTTTTTTCAAATTGCCGCCGCAGCTTATAAGAGGGTTTTGCGCCTTAATGATCGCCAATTATATTTTCGGCTATTGCAGACAATTGCGTTCAGACCGCAATTTCGGACAGGTCGCCAGCAAAAACAACATAACGGGTATTAACTTAGCCCTTTTGATATCTTTGATTTTATCGGGCTGGCTGCTAACTAATTTTTTAGAAACCGTGGCATTAAAAGAAATCGTGGTCGACAGCAATTCATCGGTTAAAATCATATCCGGCGCTATTAACGAAAAATTATCCTCCATAAAAAAAAGCGCTTTAATTTTAGCGGCGCAGAAGGAGATCCGCGACGAGCTCACGTCAAATGACGGCTCTTTTACAAAATCCAACGAAACGGCCGACCTTTTTTCGCATTCTCTCGGCGGCGCGCTCGTGTATGTTATAAATTCGAGCGGCATAACGGTCGCATCGTCAAACCGCAAAGCGCCGGACAGCCTGCTGGGGCATAATTATAAATTCAGAAAATATTTCCAGGACGCCGTCGCCGGCAAGATAGGCGAAGACCTCAATAAAGGCATAACGACTAATAAAAGAGGCTACTACGTATGCGCTCCGGTAAAAGGGCCTGACGGCAAAATAATCGGCGCGGCGGCCATAAAATCGGAAGTCGAGGATATCGAAAAAAATTTCAGCGCTTACGAAAATTGTTTTTTTATAAGTTCCGACGGGATTATCTTCATTTCAAGCATAAGCGATCTCCTTTTCACGCCGATGTGGCCGCTGTCAAATGAAAAACTGGACGCTATAAACGCGTCGAGAAAATTCGGAGCCGTAAAAGAAGGCCCTCTGCTGAAAAAGGAGATTTTCAACACGCAGACCGCGGAGCTGGGCGGGATGAAATATTACGTAAACCGCTCCAATTTCAGCCCGGGATGGGACATAGCGCTCTTTTCCAGCTATAAAAAAGCGGCCGTTTTCAGGCTGTTCGGAATAACCATTTCATGCGTCATTTTTATTCTCATATTGAATTTTTTCGTCTGGATACAGCTTTTAAAAGAATCGGCCTTCGGAATCTACCTTGAAAAAGAGCGGCTCGCCACTATCTTAAAGAGCATCGGCGAAGGAGTCATCGTAGTCGGAACCGACCTGAAAATACTTATGATTAACGAAACGGCCAGAAACCTGCTCGAAGCTGCCGGCTCGGAAATCGAAAATAAGAGCCTGTTCGACGTATTCGTCGTAAAAGATCTGAAAACCGGTGAAAATCTGGAAAGCTGCTCTTTAAAAGCCTTAACGGAAAGGCGGACCGTAGATTTCGGCCGGAACTCTGTACTGATTTGCGCCGCAGGAGAGAAAAAACATATAACGGCCACCGCGGCGCCCGTTATAGCCGAAGACCGCAGCGCCATAGGAGCCGTAATAGCGTTCAAGGACATAACCAATATTAAAAAGATGGACGAAGAGCTGCTTCATATAAACCAGATCAAGTCCATAGGCACTCTCGCCGGCGGGATCGCCCACGATTTCAACAACCTGCTGCTGGCGATCAACTGTAACATAGAATTGATGAGGCGATATTTCAACGACAGGGAAAAGTTCGAAAGCTCGCTTAGCCGTATAAGCGAGGCCGTTTTCAAGGCCAAAAGCATAACGGCCCAGTTCATAACCTTCGCGCGCGGCGGAAAGCCGCTGAAAAAAACGGCCGATCCCGCGCTAATATTGAAAAAAATAATAAGCTTTACGCTCGGCGGAACGAAAATCGCTTACGAATTCAATTTCAGCAATAATCTCCGCTTTATCGACGCTGACGAGGCGCAATTGAACCAGGCGTTTTCAAATATCGCAATCAATGCTTGCCACGCCATGCCGGAAGGCGGGATGTTAAAAATCACCGCAGAAAACGTATTCATAGACGAGGAAACCGCAGAAAAGCACCTGTTCAAAGGCGATTTCGTCAAAATTTCTTTCGTCGACACCGGCTGCGGCATCGCGCCGGAAGATATCGATCAGATTTTCAACCCTTACTTCACTACTAAATCAACCGGAATGGGCCTCGGGCTAACCTCGGTGTACTCGATAGTCAAAAGCCACGGCGGATTTATAAAAGTATCTTCCTCCGTAAATATAGGGACTAAATTCGATTTATTCTTCCCTTCCTCCGCGGAGCAGCCTGAAAAAAGCGAAAATAAAGCCGCGGCGGTCGAAAACGCCGGCCGTAAAATTCAAAAAAACGTGAACGAATGCAGGGTGCTTTTGATGGACGACGAGCCGCTTATCCGCCAGACGGCGGTCCAGCTGCTTAATCACATAGGGTTCAAAGCCGAATGCGCCTGCGACGGAAACGAAGCGATCCAATTATACCGTAAATCCATTGCAGACAAAGCGCCCTATGAAATACTGATTATGGATTTAACGGTTCCCGGAGGCATGGGCGGCGTCGAAACCATAAAAATTTTAAAGCAGATCGACCCGGAAGTGACCGCCATAGCTTCGAGCGGCTATTTCGACAGCCCTTCCATATCTAATTACAGCTCCGAAGGATTCGCAGGCTTTATAGCCAAACCTTATAAAATACACGACCTGAATATGCTCATAAAAAAAACAATAAAAGAAAAATACGATCAACTCAATAAGAAACGGATGGAAAAAAATGTCGACTGCAATTAAAACTACGCGCCTTTCAAGAGCCTTTGCCGACGCCGGCGCAAAAGATAAAAATTTCTGGGCGCTTGGCGATATCAGCCTCGAAATACCCGAAGGCTGCATTTACGGTCTTTTAGGCCCTAACGGAGCGGGAAAAACAACGCTCATAAAAATATTATCCACGCTGCTGCTGCCCACGTCGGGCGAAGCCCTGGTGGCCGGTTATAACGTGGACAACGAATACGATAAAATTAGGCCGATTATAAATATGGTGTCCGGAGGCGAAAATTGCGGCTACGGGATATTGACGGTGGCCGAAAACCTCTGGATGTTCACCCAGTTTTACGGCATACCCACGAAACAGGCCATGGCAAAAATCAAAGACCTTCTCGAAATAATGAATTTAAGCGAAAAAGCCGATACGAAAATAAATAAGCTCTCTACCGGCATGCGGCAGAAGATGAATTTTATAAGGGGATTCGTAACCGATCCTAAAATACTTTTTCTTGACGAGCCCACGCTCGGCCTGGACGTGAACGCCGCCCGCGAAACCCGCAAATTCGTCACCGACTGGGTAAAAAACGCTTCGGAACCCAAAACCGTTATTTTAACCACGCACTACATGCAGGAAGCCGACGAGATGTGCGGCAAACTCGCTATAATCGACCACGGCAGGATACTGGCCAACGATACGCCTAAAAATTTAAAAAAGCAGGAAGCCGGCGGCGTTTCATATACCATAAACGTAGCCTACCGCGACTTCGACCCGCAGGCATTAAGAACGCTCCCGGGCGTGAGCTCTTTCGCGCATTCGGTATTAAACGAACAGGGCCTGATAGAAATGGTTTTCAACCTTTCCGACGACTCGGCGCTCGCTAAAATAATCGAAAAAATAAGTTCCTCAGGATTTTCAATAAACAATATTCAAAAAAAAGAATTCACTCTCGAAGACGCTTTTATAAAGCTTGTCGGCAGGCGTTTATCCGGCGGGGAGGGCGATACCCTGTGAGCATGAACGAACTGATAAAAAATCTGCGCGGAATATGGGCCAGGGCCTATGTGCGCATAGTCGGCGTAAACCGTGAACCGTCATGGCTCATATTCGAGCTTTTCTTTCCGCTGCTGCCGATATGCTCTTTCGCGTTCGTGTACAAATCCATGAACGCGCCGTCGGATTATCTGGGCTTCGTCATTTTAGGCGGCGCGATGACGGCGATATGGATGAACGTTTTATGGGGAATGGCCGCCCAGTTTTTCTGGGAGCGCGAATCGGGCAATCTCACTCTCTACATGCTCTGCCCTATGAGCACCATGGCGGTCCTTGTGGGAATGGCTCTGGGCTCGGGTTTTTCGACTTTTTTCAGGGTGATAATAACTTTCATGATCGGAAAGCTCATTTTCGGCATAACGCTGCATGTGGCTTCTTACTTCTGGCTTTTTGCGACTTTTATATTGACCATAGCGGCGGTTTTCAGCCTCGGAATGATGATGGCGTCGTTTTTTCTGCTCTACGGCCGCGACGCATGGAACATACTGACCGTTTTCATGGAACCGGTGTTTTTCTTGAGCGGGTTCTACTTTCCGGTCAAAACGCTCGGCTATCCTCTGGGCGCGATTGCGTCGCTCATCCCTATAACTTTAGGGCTCGACGCCATGAGGCAGCTGGCTTTCAGGCTGGGACCCGAAACGGCGTTTCTGCCGGTCAAAGCCGAAATTTTAATACTTCTCGCGCTGAGCGCCATATACCTCGCGGGCGCAAGATATTTGCTCAAAAAGCTCGAATATATAGGCAGGCGTGAAGGGAGGCTCACTCTCAGATGGCAGTAAAAGATTTTTACGGCAGGTTATCCGGAATAGTCAAAAGCTCCGCATGGCTCGGATGGCAGCTCGAATCCAACTGGGCCGATCCCTGGATATTCGCCGTCATAACCATAATAAGGCCTCTGGCGTCGCTGTTCATAATCATTTTCATGTTCCGCTTCGCGCTCGGTCCCGCGGCTTCTCCCGATTTTTTCAACTTTTTTTTCATAGGCAACGTCATATACCTTTACGTTTATAACGTGCTGTTCGGGATAAGCCAGGTCATTTTCGAGGACCGCGAACATTACGAGGTCATAAAGTATATTTATATTTCGCCGGTGAACTGGTATTTGTATTTTATCGGGCGCGGTTTCGCCCGATTTATCGTAGCCAGCGTTTCCTGCGCGGTAACGATCGCCGCGGGCATGCTGTTTCTTCCGCTCAAATTCAACATGACGGCGGCGGCCTTTCCCGCTTTCATGCTTTCGTTCGCGGTCGGCCTGGTTTCGATTTTCTTCATGGGAATAATTATGTGCGCTTTAACTCTGGTGATGGCGCGGCACGGCAATATGATGTCGGAAAGCATTTCGGGCATATTCTTCATTTCCTGCGGCGTGATTTTTCCGATAAGCGCCCTGCCCGAATGGCTGCAAAAAATATCGGCAGTAATACCCGTCTCTTACTGGCTTGAAATTTCCAGGCGGCTTATTCTCGGCACCGATAACACCATAGACGGCGTGTGGCATGGAATCTCAACCGGCTCGCTCATGGCGAGGCTCGGGGTATCCACTGTAATTTTATTTATCTTTTCGATTTTATTTTTTAACTATATGAGCATGCTGGCGCGCTCGAAGGGAATAATCGACCGCACGACCAGTTATTAAAAGCCAGGCCGCAAGGTATTTTGCGGCCCGCTTGGAAGATAAGCTTATGTATAATAAGTTTTGTTCATGAATTTTTCGTTGGCCGCGCGGGCTTTGGTTTTTAATTTCCACAGGTAATGGTAAAGCGGCGCAAGCCTTGCAAAATCTCGGGTTACGACGTCGACGAATTTCGGCGAAGTGATAACGCCGTCCACCGGATTGTTATCGCATGAAAGATAAAAGCTTTTTTTCCGGTACCATTCAAAAACCTCCGGCGCGATACCGTCAGGCTTTATTTTTTTATAATAATCGCCGTACAGCTCGAATTTTTTTTCGTTTTTATAAAATGAAATAGCGTCTAAAAATTCGGCCGGCTTATTCAGCAATTCTTCACGAAACAAATCCATCATATCCCTGGGTGCGCTATAAAATCCCATTCCATAGCTGTATGAATCGGAAAAAATTTCTATATAAAAAGTCGGAGATTCTTTCCATTCCTCGAGCGGCCTTTTAAAAGCTATCCACATGCTTTTTTTATAAGGCGGTCCGCCGCGAAGCCGTCTTGCGTCTTTATAGATGCGCGAAATGGTTTTTCCGATGGCCGGAGTCACGTCCAGATTGTAATCCATGCTTATAATAAACTCGCTTAAATCGTTCACGAGGTTGCGCATGGGCATGATCAGTTCTTTCTGATAAGTCTCACGGTTACTTTCGAACCATTCCTTGTTGTTATTTTCTTTGAGTCCGGCCAGAAAACCGAATGCTAGTTTTGAAAATCCTTTGAATTTAGCGTTATTACTCAAATCAACTCTCCGTTCCGGCGCCTTTTATCTGCGCTTGGGATAATCGGGACCGCGTCATCCGAAAATTAATAATCGCCCTTATTGAAAAAGCGCTCTTCAGAATTTCTAAAAAGCGCTTTTTCCGTTATTTAAGATCGATGTCCTTAATAACTATAAAACTATTTTTTTTCGGTAGCTTCTACTTTGGGAGCTTCTTCGGCTTTGGGAGCTTCTTCGGCTTTGGGAGCTTCTACTTTAGGAGCTT
>JAKPTH010000558.1 GCA_029571125.1 bacterium | reverse complement strand
CGTTTTCGATAACCTGAGCGGCGTCATAAACTATATCATAAAAAAAGAATATTTCCCGCAGGCAAACTTAACGAAAAGCCGCGCGGGAAAGTCCGAAGAAAAATCAAACGGCCCCGATTTAAAAGACGTCATAGGGCAGTCTTACGCCCGCAGGGCGCTTGAAATAGCCGCCGCGGGAAGTCACGCCATAATGATGAAGGGCGTCCCTGGAAGCGGCAAAACCATGCTTTCAAACTGCCTTCCGCAAATCCTGCCGCCCATGAATTTCGAAGAAAGCCTCGAAGTGTCCAAGATATATTCCATATCCGGCCTTTTAAAAAGCGACAGGCTGGTCGATAAAAGAGCGTTCCGCGCTCCGCACCACACTATTTCTGAAGCGGCTATGGTAGGCGGAAGTAAAATACCGAAACCCGGCGAAGTATCGCTCGCACACAATGGAGTATTATTTCTGGACGAATTCACCGAATATAAAAAATCCGTGCTGGAAGCGCTGAGACAGCCTTTAAGCGACGGCGCCGTCACCATATCAAGGGCGAGCGCCACATACACCTATCCCGCCCGCTTCATGCTCGTGGCCGCATGCAATCCATGCCCCTGCGGCTACCTCGGCGACAGCAGAGTCGCCTGCTGCTGCAACGGCGCGGCCGTTAAAAAATACCGGGCGAAATTTTCCGGGCCCATCGTAGATAGAATCGATATTCAAATTGAAGTGCAGCGAGTGGATATGAAGGACATTAAAAGCGGCAAAACGCCCGAAAGTTCAAAAACCGTAGCCGCTAGAGTTAAAGCCGCCAGAAAAATCCAGCTGAAAAGGTTCGGCGCCGGTAAAAACGCCGCTCAAAAAGAAAGCGTATTCGCTAACGCTAATATGAGCGTCGAACAAATAAAAGAATACTGCCGAATAGATTCCGAATCTAACTCGCTGCTGCAATCTTTCGTTGAAAAGTACAACCTGTCGATGAGAAGCTACTATAAGATATTAAAAGTCGCAAGAACGGTCGCGGATATGCAATCTTCGTCTAAAATCAGAAAGGAGGACCTGCTTGAAGCCATACAATACAGAGGCGGATTTAATTACTGACGCCGGATTGATCTACACCGCGCTGGCGCGCGGCAAAAATATGAATAAAAAAGAGCTCGGCGCAGCCGGAGAAAATCTCGCCGAAAATTACCTCGCGCTCAATAAATTTAAAATTCTTAAAAAGAATTACAGGACGCGCTTCGGCGAGATCGATATCATAGCTTTCAAGGATAATACTATATTTTTCTTTGAAGTGAAAACCAGAAAATCTTCGAATTACGGTTTCGCTGACGAGGCCGTTAACCGGCTTAAACTGAACCGCATTATGAACACGGCGCTCAGATATATAAACGAAAATAAGCACGCCGGCCGCTTCAATATGAATTTTTCATTAATAGCCATTCAAATCGAAGCGGGCGACATATATATTAAAATAATACCCATGAACTGAAATCATCCGGTCTTTATTTAAGCCACTGATCGATCTTTTTTTTATGCTCTTCCATTTTTTCATAGCCGAATGTCTTTACGCCGTCTTTTTTAAAAGCGCTTAAATAGAGCGCGGCTTCTGAAGTCGTCTGCTCCCCGGTATTTACGCTTCTTTCTAAAATAATAGATTCATAACCGTCATCGAGCATTTTTGGAATACCGGTCATTTGAACGTGCTCTTCGAGCGGCAGATGAAATATATATCCGGTGAAAACATGACGGTAGTAACAAAAATGAGGCACGAAAGCGAAGTAATCAAAAAAATCCAGGCCGAAAGGAGAGCCTTCAAAATTAAAACCTACGCTTTTAACGCCCGCCGCCTTGAAAGCCGCGTCCCATTTTCCGTCCTGTAAAGGAGTATCTATTACCTTCTGATCGGTCGTTCCCGGAAGAAGTTTTAACGAATTGATCATAACATTCGCTACCTTGCCCGGAAACGCTTCAAAAATATAACGGCCGGTGTTATCCGGCGGATCGCCCATAAGGAACTTAAATTTATCGTTAAACGCATGCCTGTAATTCATTATAACCAGAGCCTTTTTTCTCTTCGACCCGTTTTTTTGAAAATTTTTAACCGTGCTTATTACGTTATCAGCCATAAATTTGTCGCGCTCGTCGAGTTTTGAACTAAATTCCTTATACTTCTGAGGAGTCGTCGTATTCCAATCCACAAGCATATCACATGGATAAATCATTATTTTTTTACCGCCGGCAAGACCGCTGTTCAATCTGTGAGTTTTTTTTATGAACTCGAAAAAATTCGTTTTTTCCCACACCGGAAACCATGTCAGGTTACGGTAAATATCGAGCGCGCCTTTTTCGATTTGTTCATCGTTAAGACTGTCGTCAGTTAAATATTTACTCATTTTATCCCTTATGGAAACCGAGCCGACCTCGGTGAATATATTTCCCACGCTATTTTGAAACCTTTCGTCTTTTATAAGATCGAATAACATGTCATACTGAGTGACTTCAGTATGATATCTTTCGCACAGTATCACAATTTCATAATTTTCAAAAAGACTCATTATATAATCAACCGGCGAAGTCTTTTGCTTATTTAAAAATTCCACATAAGGCTTTATTGAATCCGAATAAACGGTTTGAGCGCAATAACATTTGCCGGCCGTTAAAACCAACGCCGTAAAAGTTAATATCAATACCAAAAATAATACGGTTGGCTGTTTCATTCAATACCCTCCATTTTTTATTTAATTCATAAACTTTCATTTATGAAGCGATTTGAAAATTTCATAAACTATGCGTTCGGCCTGCACCGGATCTTCACCGTCGGTCAGAACCGCCGCAGTGACAGGTTTGCTTTTAGACGCAAGATGATAGCACGCCGCCGAAGCTCCGGGGCCGCCGCCGGTATGCCCGTAAACCGGACCGTAGGGCGAACCCCTGTCTATCATTAGCCCCGCGCCGTAATAAGGCTCATAAAACGGCCGCCCGGTGACGCCTTCTACTTTCACTCCCGCGCTCATAAGCTCGATTTGCTCTTCCGGCAGCAAACGGCCACTAAAAATAGATCCGCATATGACGGCCGTCTCGTAAGCGTTCGAAGATATCACGCCGTGGGAAACCCATTGCGGATGATATATTTTATAAACATCGGCCGGCGACTCTTTCGTGCCCAGATAGACGCTCGGGCCGAATAAATTACCCCTTAACGACTCAACCGTGCTTGAAACTTTCGTCGATTTAAGATTCAGAGGCGCGCATATAAAGGTTTGCACCGCGCCGGAAAAAGACATGCCAGACTCTATTTCAACGATCTTTTTAAGAAGCATATAGCCTATATTGGAATATGAAAACTTTTCGCCGGGCTTAAATAAAAGCTTTTCACCGGCCGCGCGAGCGATAAATTCGTCAAAACTCCACGGCGCCATGCCTTTTTTTACCGCGTCATGGTAAGCCGCAAGGCCGCCGTAATCGCCCAGGCCGCCCGTATGCGTCAGCGTATTTAAAACGGAAATAGAACCCGAATTTTTTATCGAAGGAAACCATTTATCCAGCCTGTCTTCAACCGACAAAACGCCCCGCACGGCCAATTTTAAAATGACCGCCGATATTACAGTTTTCGTAACGCTGTATATGTAAAAAACAGGCGCATTATCCACATATTGCCCATATTTCGAGTTGCCGCCATTATCGAAAGTTTCAACAAATTCGTCATCGCCCCGAAGTACGGCCGCGCTTATTACTCGAGCCGAATAGGCGCCGGTTTCAGATTTTAACGATTCTTTTATTATCGCCGTTATTTTATCCTTCATGGCCCGCTCCAAAAAAACAGCCGTAAAAAATAACTTTTATACGGCCGTTCATGGGTTATTTAAATTTTGCCGGTTGCGGCATATAAATCAACTTATCGACTTAAAATCATTAACGGCCTTGCTTTTAAGATAAGGCTCGATGACGTTCAAATGCCTTTTATACATCCTTAATTTATAGTCGATTTTATCGCCGTCGTTATGCTCATGCAGAATTTTAGAATAGCCTTTGATGAAGCTTATAAGTTTACCGTTGCCTATTGGCGCCGTAACTTCATATTCTCCTATAAAACCGGCGAACTGCTTTTCTATGGCTTCGTAAAGGCCGTTTAAATTGACTTTCTTTTTGGCCGATATCCTGACGCGAGTTTCTTCGCCGAAACCCGATTCGTCTATGGTTTCAGCCTGGTCTATTTTATTGAGAACTATAATGGCCGGCTTATTCTTGCAGTCTATCTCGGACAGCACTATATTGACGGCTTCGATTTGAGACATATAATCGGGATTCGACGCGTCTACAACGTGCAGCAGAAGATCGGCATGCACGGTTTCCTCGAGCGTGGCCCGAAACGACATGACAAGTTTATGCGGAAGCTTGTTTATGAAGCCTACCGTGTCGGTTATTAATACTTCCAGCGCGGAACCCGGCAGTTTTATTTTCTTCGTCGTCGTATCGAGAGTCGAAAAAAGCTGGTCTTTGGCCAGTATGTCGGAATTGGCCAGCGAATTTAAAAGCGTGGACTTACCGGCGTTAGTATATCCCACAAGAGATATTTGCGGATAGGGGAACTCGTCGCGCTGCTTTCTGTGAAGCGCGCGATGGGCCTTTATATGCTCCAGATCGGCCTTGACCTTGGTTATTCTGGTCCTGATCTTGCGCCTGTCAACTTCGAGCTTTGTCTCGCCCGGACCGCGCGTGCCTATGCCGCCGCCAAGACGGCTCATCACTTTGCCGAACCCTATAAGGCGCGGAAGCAAGTATTCCAGCTGGGCCAGCTCGACTTCGAGCATGCCCTCCTGCGTTTTGGCCCTCATCGCGAATATGTGCAAGATAAGCTGCGTGCGGTCGAGTATAGCCATATCGAAGGCTTCTTCGAGATTACGGTACTGTACGCCGGACAGCTCTTCGTCAAATATTATAAGGTCCGGCTGCGATTCGCCCATATCGTTTTTTATCGCTTCCTTAATCTCCTCGATCTTGCCCGAACCTATAAAAGTGCGCGGATTGATCTTTGAAAGGCTTACCACGAAACGGCCGCACACTTCCGCGCCCGCGGTATTAGCCAGAAGCTCCAGCTCGGCGAGCGATTGGTCGGCTTCGTAAACGCTGTGGTATTTCAATGTTTTTTCGATTCTGGTCGAATTTATTGATATGCCGACTATTACGGCTTTTTGATTATTTTTAAGAATATAAAATCACCCTTTTATCATATATTATGAAACGAACTCGAAGCGCGCCGTAAAATGCCTTAAAACTTTCGGCTCGTAAGTAAAGCGCAGCCCTCTTATTTTATCTTTCACTTTTTTCACTTTTTCAAACGCGTCAACCACTACGTCCATATGCGAAAGCGTATAAGTGCGGCGCGGAATGGCCAGCCTTACCAGATCGAGCTCCGGATACCTGTTTTCACCTGTAATCGGATCGCGGTCGGCAAGGACGGTGCCTATTTCGACCGACCGCACGCCGCCTTCTATATAAAGCTGAACGACGAGCGCCTGCGCCGTAAATTCCTCCTTCGGAATTTGCGGCAAAAACTCGCGCGCGTTAACGTAAACGGCGTGGCCGCCTATAGGCCATATAATGGGCACCCCTGCTTCACGGAGCTTTTTGCCAAGATATTCGGTCTGGTATATTCGGCTTTTTAAATATTCGTAGTCGATGCCGTCGTAAAGGCCCTGCGCTATCGCCGCCAGGTCGCGGCCGGAAAGCCCGCCGTAAGTGACGAAGCCTTCGTAAATTACGCAGAACTGAGTGCATTGCTGATAGAGGTCCGGACTGTTCAACGCCACGAACCCGCCGATATTGACTATGGCGTCCTTTTTGCACGACATGGTGGCGCCGTTGGCGTACGAAAACATCTCACGCACTATCTGTATTATTGGAACGTTTTTATAAGCGTCCTCGCGGGTCCTTATAAAATAAGCGTTTTCGGCGAAACGCGCCGCGTCGAAGAACATCGGTATATTATATTTTTTTAATATGGCCGCGGTTTTTTTGATGTTTTCCATCGATACCGGCTGGCCGCCACCGCTGTTGCATGTTACCGTTATCATAACCAGAGGAATTCTTTCGGGACCGTATTCCTTTATAAGCTCTTCAAGCTTTTCCGTATCTATATTCCCCTTGAACGGATAATCGGAATTGGTGTCGAATGCCTCTTTGGTTACGCAATTTATAGCATGCGCGCCCCTGACCTCTATGTGCGCCTTGGTGGTGTCAAAATGCATATTGCCTATTATGACGTCGTCTTTTTTTACCATGACCGAAAATAGTACGTTTTCGGCGCCGCGGCCCTGGTGCGTCGGCAATACATACTTAAAACCCATTATATCGTCTATGGCCTTCTGCAATTTTTCAAAAGAAACAGAACCGGCATACGCCTCATCGCCTTTAAGCATTTCAGACCACTGCTCGTCGGACATGGCGCCCGTGCCGGAATCGGTCAATAAATCTATATATACGTCGCGGGACTTCAAATTAAAAACGTTATAACCAGCTTCGCGCACAAGCTTTTCACGCTCCGCCTTGGTTATCTTTCTTATTTTTTCAACCATTTTAATCTTATACGGTTCCGCGAATACTTCTTTTTCAAACACTTTATAACCACCCCTCGTTTTAATTATATCTGTTTTTAATAACCTTCCACTATCTCGGCGTCGTACAAATCTATTTCAAGAGTGACCCCGTCGCTCGACCGAGACCAGGCTATTACCCTTCCGTTTAACGTCATCGAACGCGGCTCTTTAAAAATAAACGCCCTTTTTTTGAGCTTAGCCGCCATTTTATCGTTTATATACAGCCTTATAAAATGATTGTTATTAGCCGCTCTCTCTGCCTTAACGGTCAGTAAATAAACGTTTTTCGAAAGCGGATCGTCCGTTATTTGCTTTACTCCCATAACCAGGACTTTCCACAACACATAGCCGTTTAAAAAATTATTTTCTATTTCGGCTACCTGGAAATTAAGCTTAACGTCTTTGCGCGCGTTTTCACATACGTTAAGCTGAACCGCCGCTTCGCTGAAACTTTTAGAGCATTCCTTGCGCATGTGAAAATAATTATAATATTGCGGAAGGTCCATTATCTTATATATGAAATAACACGTGCCGGCCGAAATTAAAAGCACGGATATTAAAAATATCTGAATAAGCCTGGGCAGAATGTTTCGCCGGAAATTGCTCGACGCTTCTTCTTTTGGATCCTGCTTTTCTATGATCCTTATATGGTCGAGCCCCTTAGTGCCTCTCGACACGTTTATACTGCTTTCCGGCAGCGCCTGCTCGTAAGGATCGTCCCGAACGACCTCGATAGAATCCAGCTCCGAAGAGTCCGAAACATCGCCGGAATTTCCGCCTTCTATTAAGTCGCTAAAACCTTCAGACAAAGGCTTCGCTTTACTTGCCCGCTCGATATTTTCAGCCTTGACCGGCTTTAACTCGACCGGCTCGGCTTCGTCCACCGGCTTCTGGCAGCTCTTGCAAACCTTTACCGATTCAACGTTTTTCATGCCGCAATGCGGACATTTAACAAATTGCATTTATTATCACCCTGTAAGGTGATTATAACATATCCACACTATATTTTTCTACAAAAATATATTTAACGCCCTTAACTTTTATAAAAATATCTCATTTCTTGTAAAAATTTATCGCAGCTATCATCCCGTTAAGATAAAACTGCTCGAACGAAAAATAACACCCGGCCGCCTGCCTGATAGACGACGAATTAAAAAAATCAGCCAGCGCTTTGTACGAACCGTAATTCAAATCGTACTTTTTAACCGAATTCGCGCCGGCCATGAAAAAAGCCCTCTGAATATAATTCATGGGCCTGTCATATGGAGTTATGCAATCGGAAAGCTGAGAATATACCTTATCAGACTGAGATACTTTTTCTAAATTTTCCAGCGAATTTATCTGCGAAAAATAATTCGGATTGAACTTGATAGAATAAAAAGAATTCGTTTCATACACAAACTCATTGCAGGTAACATCAAAATGCCAGTTGAAAATCAAATGCGTCGACATTAAATTTTTGATGGATCCCGATTGCTGGTTGTCTAACGAAAGCCTCGATGCGATGCCTATTATATAAATGCCGCCGTCCTCTATGTAATACACGTTATATAAATAATAATGCGCCCTGGCGACCGGATCGGCGACAAGCACGTCAAAATAATTTTTATCCACATATATGCTGCTGAACGGAAGCTTCTTTTTAATGGTTATAAGACCGCGGCTGAATTTCTCCGAACACAGCGCGTTGAGCGAAACCATGCCGTTTGCGTCTATATCGGCGTAAGCGCAATATACAGAATCTATCATCGGATTATATGAACAGATGTTCATTCTTTTTTCCGCAACCGAATTTTTTTCTTTCATGTATTTTCCTCCAAATTTTAAATTATAATTGCACATTACAAAAGCAAACGCCGTGCCAATTAAAAACACCCCCAATCACACGCTTTTTAAAGTTTCAACTTGATAACGCCGTCTCAATTTAAAATAAAATAATCTCAAAATGAGAATATTGTTTTTTGTACGGACTTTGTGATATAATATTAATGTTACTTGCGTGCTTAAATTGTTAATGGTTCTTCCGGTTATATTTTTTTGAAATAAGGACGATTTTATGTCAATGCGCAAACGCCTACACGCCGCCGTTTTTTTCATTCTGCTTTTATTCTGCCTTGCGTTCGACGCGGGCGAACTTCACGCCACAAGCCCCGCCGGCCTCGCTAAAAATATCGCGCCCGAAACTAAAAAACCCAACGAATTTTTACTATCGATGGCTTCCGACGAGGTTAAAATAGGCACTTACCTTCTGAATATCCGTAAACTCGAAGTGGCCTCCGGTACATGGGTCGTCGATTTTTACGTTTGGTTCATATGGGAAAACGCAAAAATCAACCCCATTAATTTCGAAATTATGAACGGCGCCGTCGAATTCAAAGACGAACCCGTGTTCGATACCATTGAAGTAGAAGGACGCACCTTCAAATGGGTCGCACACCGCATCGTCGCAACTATAACCAACGACCTTAACTTTAAATACTATCCGCTCGATATACAAAAATTGACCATCGAAATCGAAGACCGCGAACTCAGCCTCGGTAAAATGAAATATATAATCAGCTCCGAAGAAAACGCTATCGACGACCTCGTCAAAATCCAGGGCTGGGAAATTAAAGAAAAATTCTGCAACGTCGCCACTCATAAATATAAAACATCTTTCGGCTACGACGACGGGACCAATACCGGCTTAACTTACTCACGCTACGTTTTCGGCCTTAACATATCCAGACCCAGATTCTCGTCTATGCTCAAACTACTCCTGCCGCTTTCAATCATATTATCCCTGTCGTTTCTGTCATTCACGCTTAGCCCCGATAAAATATCGCAGCGCATATCGCTCGGTATATCAACCGTTTTCACATCGGTCGCGTTTCATATTAACCTCACTTCCGCCATACCGCAGGTCAGTTATTTAACCCTAGCCGACCGGCTCATGATATCATGCTACTTTATCCTGTTCTGCTCGCTTATATCCACCATATACCTGATAAGATACGTAGATAGCCAGCAACTCGAAAAAGCCGTTAAAATAAACAGATACCTTGGATTTTTAGTCCCGCTGTTCGGCGTTTCACTCATTATAATGCAATTTTTCACGTTTTAATTTACGAGGTGTATAATGAATTTTAAAATATTCGCGCCTGGCGCAAAATTAAAAAGAAGCGCCGCTCTCTTTCTGACGGCGATCGTTCTCTGCCACGCCTTTATATTATTTTCTTGCCATGCCTGCCTGGCACAGGTGGAACTTAAAGATATAAACTCTCAAATCAATATCCTGCAGGACGGCAGAATCAAAGTAAAATACCGGCTGCAATTTCTCGAAAAACAAAGCAGAGACCTCATAAAAACTATCGGACCGTTCGACCCGAACCACACCATAGAATCCACACGTTTAACCGATTCCTCTACCGGAGATGAAATAGACGTTTCACTCGTTCCGCCCGCCGCCTCTATCCGCGATAGCTACGGCGTTAAAATGGGCCGCAGGACACTGCCCGGCCAGTCATACGACCTCGCTATCTCTTACTCCGTCAGCGAACCGTCAGCTTTTACCACCAAAATTAACGGCGCAGATTTCGCCGGAATCGAATGGAACGCCCCACAATGGGCGCTCCCAATCGAAAAACAGACCATGACCTTCATCACACCCATTGAACTGCCCGGCAATATCACTAAACCCGAAGATATAACCGACCCCGTCCTCGATACCATCGGCGTTATAATTCCTAATGCCGAAAAGAATAAATTCGACAGATTCATTCCCTACCCGACCCCGGACGAACTGTCTAAAAAAGTCTGGCTCTCTTTCCATATCGAAAAATCCGGCTTGAATAAAATGGATAACTTCGGCGTTAAATTTTATATGCCCATGCGATATTTCAAACTGGCGGCTTATTATAACTCTAAATCCGGACAAAATACCCCGGACGCCAATAACCCCAACAGCACACCCGACGCTTCAAACAACTACCAGCAGAACGACGCCGACGCCGGTAAAGACCCCCGCACCGCAACGCCTGAACAAACTGACGACCCCGCCGTCACCTTCGCCGCTTATCTCATACTATTCTTAATCGGATTTTACCTTATACGCTGGCTTACTCATAAATTGTTCCCGCCCCTGCCAGAAATACCCGACGATTCCGAATATCAAGCGCCGGAAATCGAAGTCGAAAATTTCAGCGTCTCCAATAAAACACCCGATCTCAATCAGATCGAATGCGCATTATACATCGGTGATACGTCTAAAGTCATAACCCTCATAATCTTAAGACTGATCAATAAAAAAGCCGTCAGCATCGTAAACAACGACCCGCTCCAACTCCAGATCGATAACAAAGACCTGGCCGCCGAAGAATATGAAAAAGAATTCCTTTCCAGCGCTATACTGCCTAACGGCACACTCGACAGCGAAAAACTCCACCTGACACTCGAAAAAGTGAGCCGCGCCGTCCAGGCTAAAACATGGGACTGCGATTATGCCGAGTCTCAGAAATACCTGCGCGATAAAATACACAGCCGATACGAACAGGCGAACGCCAGAAAAAAAATAGAAGATGAAGAAGAATATTACTGGATAATGCTCGACAGCGAATACGACAGATACCGCTATAACTCCAGATACCGCGGCGATACATATATCCAGAACAGCTCCGATTACATTTCCACAACCGGCGGCGGCGAAAAAGAAAACGAAAATAAAAAAACTCTCTTCGACGATATCAAAAATACCGACCTGGTTAAAGGCGCCGATCGCGCAGCTTCTAAAATCGAAAATTACGCCGCCGGTATCGCTAAAAGCGTCGAAAACAGAGTGTCGCGCGCTACAGATTACCTCGGCGCAAAAATGGCCGCCGTCGGAACCGCACTCGGTTACTCCGCCTGCCACTCCGCTTGCCACTCCGCCTGCCACTCCGCCTGCGTCCATTCAGCCTGCCACTCAGCCTGCGTTCATTCCAACTGCCATTCAGCCTGCCACTCCGCCTGCGACTGCCACTCAGCCTGCCACTCGGCCTGCCACTCAGCTTGCGTAAGCGATTTTTAACACCAACTAACAACATCTGTTAATATATTTTATACGTAAGGCGTTAATATGAATAAAAACAATAATATCAATAAAACTGAATATATTTCCCCCGACATAAACGAAAACCAATGCCGCCCCGACGAATGCGCACGCGCCGATATCGGCGCACTTAAATCCGCCGCCTCGCAGATCATTCAGAGCACCCGGGAACAGATATTCCTGCGCGAATGCGACAGACTTCTTATCCTTAGACCTAACCGAATGTATTTCGTCAATAAAACCGCGCTTCATATTCTTAAAAAATTATATAGCCCCGATTATCATTCACACGACCGCGACAGCATAAACTTCGCCGTCGATATAGAAAGAATAGCCGATGAATGCGCATACTTTTATAAAATCGATAAGATTACCGCCGTAAACGATATCCAGAAACTCATCCAAACCCTCGCTTCACTCCTCGCGTCGCAAAACGCTATCCCGTACGTCGACCGCTACCCCACGCCGCAACTTAAAATGACCGGTTTTTCAAGCCACGAACTCTATTATCCCGTGCTTTCGGAAATAGCGCTCACATACAGATGCCAGCTTAAATGCTCGTTCTGCTACGCCGGTATCGGCTCCTGCAAAAACCCCAGACTCGACCACAATAACCATAAAAATGAAATGTCCGTTGACGAAATTAAAAAAACTATCGATATAATCAGCGGCGACGCCCACTGCCCCACCATATCCTTCACCGGCGGCGAACCTACGCTGCGATTCGACGAACTCGCCGCCGCCGTCGCTTACGCTAAATCAAAAAATATGAGAGTCAACCTCATTACCAACGGAATAGCTCTGGCCGACCCCCTTAAAACACGCGCACTCAAAAACGCCGGACTCGACTCCGCACAGGTCAGCATCGAAGGCGCCGACGCCCTGACACACGATAATATAACCGGCGTAACCGGATCTTTCAATAAAAGCCTCGACGCCGTTAAAAATCTTAAGGCCGAAAGTATCCACGTTCATACCAACTCAACCCTTACCAGCGACAATTTCCACAGCGTTTACAACATCCCGGCGCTTGTTTCGGAACTCGGACTTAAATACTTTTCCGTCAATATGGTCATTAAAACCGGAAATGCCAACATTAACCATGAACTGCTCATTAATTACACCAACATCGGCGGCCATATCGATACCTTACAAAAAAAAGCACAGGACGCCGGCGTTAAACTCGTATGGTACTCGCCTACCCCATATTGCCTCTTTAACCCGGTTTCCTCCGGACTCGGCTCTAAATCATGCGCCGCCGCCTCCGGACTGCTTTCAATATCGCCGTACGGCGAAGTACTGCCCTGCTCGTCTTTTAAAGATAGCCTGGGTAATATACTCAAAAAACCCTTCGAACAAATATGGTCGAGCAGAGCCGCCAGATACTTCAGAAATAAAGAATTCATGCCACCAGTATGCGGCGGCTGCGATAAAAAAAACATCTGCCAGGGCGCTTGCCCGCTTTACTGGGACGCCTGCGGCAATTTCTCCGAAATTGAAAAAATTATGGGAGCTAAATTATACATTAACCTTAAAAATATCGCCTGGAAGGTTAAAAGAAAACTCGCCGCGCCTAAGTACGGAATTTAAAATCTGTCTTTATCACATACGCGTTTTTATTTTTCCGGCTTTTTCAGCCGGATAGCGCAACGCCGCAGGAGGATTATTTTGGCAAATTACGACTTAAATAAATTCAAAGCCTGGATTAAAGTAACTATCGATAATATAGAAAACGCCGTTAAAGAAACCGACGAAATGCAGACCGCTTTCAATAGCGAGTACGTCAATAAATTTAAACTGGCCTACGATTCCATTTTAAACGCCGCCGCTGAATCCGCCGTTAAACTCTATTTCAACAACGAGTTGAAGGAATTTAAACCTTTCTACGAATCCCTCGGCCTCAAAATTAATGAAAAAAAAATCGAACTCGCTAAACGTAAAAAAGAACTTGAAGTGCAACTCAATAAAACTGAAGATCAAATTAAATCAATCAAAGACGTTAATTTAGAGTTCGTGCAGAGACTTAAAAAACTTAATCCAAAATTAAATGAACAGGAAGAATTCCAGAAAATTACAGTCTCACGACACGAAGGCGCCGCTATCACACTCAAAAATAATATCGAATCACTCAGTAAAGGCCTCGGATTCATTACAAATTTTTTTACGCTGCTGCAACTTAAAGCTAACCTTAAAAAAGAAATCGGTATTCTTAAAAATGAAAAAACTAAACTTAAAAAAATAAGAAATGAATATTTCGAATTCAAATCCGAAGCGGATAACAGCGCCGGCGATATCGAAAAACACTACGCCGCCGCCGCCGCTATCAGACAGAAATTAAGCCTGCTGCAAAACGCTTTCGAAACTACCTGCACCCTGGAAAGCGCGATAAACATCCTCGAAGAAGCCTCGCAGGAAACTCTTTCGCCGCTCATTCCTAAAATACCGCAAATAACCGAAATACTTAAACTGCGTAACCTTAAAAAAGATTTCGAAAAGAGCCTTAAAGTCGTATCCGAAGAAATCGGCTTCCTGAACGGTATCAAATCCAGTTTTCAAAACCTTTCCAAAACCGCCGATTCGCTTCTGACACAATATAACCAATATAGCTCATACCTGAAACCCATCAATTTCAATATATCCGATAAATGCGAAAAATTCAGCGACAGCTTCAAAACTTTCGCCTGTAAAATAGTCGATGACGCAAAACTTTCCAAAACTCCAGCCGACTTCTTAAAAATAACGGAACCGTTCCAAACCGAACTGCTTAACGAAAATATCGTCAAATCCGTCTTCGACGAAATAGCCAGATCCATTAAAACAGCCACCGCCGCATGGAAATAATCTATAAAGGTGATATACAAATGCCGTTTTTTCAAACCTCACTTAATGACGTGACCATTTTCGAACCCTCAGTCTATAGCGACGAACGCGGACACTTTTTCGAGTCGTATAACGAAAAACAATTCAATGACGCCGGTATCAACGCTAAATTCGTGCAGGATAACCAGTCCTTTTCTAAACGCGGCGTCCTGCGCGGCCTGCATTACCAGCTCGCGCCATTCGCACAGGCTAAACTCGTGCGGGCCGTCTATGGCGAAATTTTCGACGTGGCAGTCGATATCAGAAAAGGATCGCCTGATTACGGTAAATGGACCGCCGCAATCCTTTCCGCCGACAATAAAAAACAAATGTTCATCCCGCGCGGCTTCGCACACGGCTTCTTGGTCCTGAGCGATTACGCCGAAGTCATCTATAAATGCGATAACCTTTATTCGCCAGCCCATAACGCCGGAATTATCTATAACGATAAAATCATAAATATAAACTGGCCCATCAGCCATAAAGAAATTATATTGTCTGAAAAAGACGCCTTAAACCCCGCCCTGGACAACGCCGAAAATAATTTTGTTTATTAAACATCATTAAATTGCCGTTAAATTTTTATTTATATCCACACTTTTTTTTGATAAGGGAAGGCCAGGTGCCAATGGCCCCTGCCTTCCCTTAAAATCCCTTCCAACCCCGAATTAGCCTGACGCTTTATTTTTGCGAAGTGATAACTTTTCTGCCGCCGCTTTAATTTAATTCAGTTATGCTATTTTCTTTTTTTATTTCTTTTTTTATTTCTTTTTTTATTTCTTTTTCTTTTTCTTTTTCGCAGACGCGCGCGTGCGCGCGTCTGCGCAGCAATAATGGCGGGTTGGTAAGTTGACATTTTAGTTTCATGGGAAACATTTTTGTGAATCAAATCGTGCTTAAGTTAACTTGATTTAACTTCACTTAATTAAATTAATACTAACTAAAAAATAAACAAAAAACGAACAAGTATTCGTGTATCCACCCTCTATGCTGGAGCATACACGAACTACCCATGGGGTCATATAGATCAGACATAATGCAATTACACGCAACTTTATTCGTGTATGATGTTGTTAGGCGAAAGGCGCGCGCCCGACGAGGGATACATGCTTTCTGACATAACAATACGCGGTTCGCGGGCTGGGCCCGCAGGACCGCTATTCAATACATATATGTAATTAAACAGGTTATGTTACTTAACATTTCCATTCGAATAACAGAATAACATAGCCAACTTGACAAAAATCATAAAATGTAGTATAATTAATACATCTTGAACTTAGGCAAGTTGGGACAGTAGGGGTTGGCAGAACCTGGGCTATAATTTGTTTCATATTTTATCTTTGGTTTAACATAACTAGAACCACCATGGATATAACGACAAAAAATCAAAACCTTGAGGTGGTAAATATGAAAACGACAAAAAAAGCTTTTGCAATCCAAATGTTCTTAACATTCGTTCAAAATATCGGAACTAATATGGCCTCCAACTCCCTGCTTGCCTAAATTCAAGATACCTATTATAAAGCTCGAATGACAGCATCTGATTAACACTCATTTTAAGAAATCAAATAATTTTATATTATTTTATTTGTTGAGTTCTTATCTTAAGTTCATATGTTATCTGACTAACTGTATTGAACTACAATATCAAATTCGATAAATAATTTTTAATTTTATTATAATATAATAAGTTATCGGTGAATGAATGAAAATAGAAGAAATCTATATTGATGGTTTTAGGTCAATTAAAAATCTTACAATTATTACTGATGGAAATCTTCAAGTATTAATAGGAAAGAACGATGTCGGAAAATCAAATATTTTAAGAGCGCTTGATTTATTTTTCAATAATTCGATTGACGCCGAATCATTCAATTATGATAGAGATTTTAATATCAATTATTTAAAAGCTAAAGGTAAAAATGCTCCAACACATATTACTATCATTCTTAAAATCAAATTAGTTAAAGATTATAGTTCCAGCAAACTTTACAAGGATTTAATTTCTAAACTTGGTGAAGAATTTTATATATCTAAAAAATACTATTCTAACCGAATAACTTATTTTTATTCAAATGCATATGAAACCTTATTCGACATGCCAATTGAAGAATCTTCAGAACTATTTCAACAAAAAATTGCAAAGTTTCTAAGTTTTGTACATTTTTATTATGTTCCAATTAATAAAGACGAAAATTGGCTAAAAAAGAGTTACATTTTTACTGATATTAAAAACAGACTTATAGATGCATGGGGTAAAGGCGGTAAACATCAAAAAAATGTTTCGGAATTTAAAAAGAATATTACGGATACATTAGTAAAATTGAAAAAAATTGTGGATGATGGAATGCAAGAAATATCAGCCAATTTTAAAGAATTATTTCCTGAATACTCAAAAGTAACTTTTAAAACGCCATCTAATCCAAACGATTTATTTGAATTACTAGATATTGAAATTTCATCTTCGAATAATATTTCAACAACATTAGGGCTTAGGGGATCAGGTGTTCAGAGTGCATCTATACCATTACTAATGTATTATGTTGATAGAGGAAAAATTTTGTCGGCAAGAAACTCGCTATATTTCCCGATTTGGGGCATTGAAGAACCCGAATCATTTCAACATCAATATTTAGATACAGAAATTTCTAAAGTATTTATCGAAAAAATTAGTAAAGATATTCCAGTTTTTATAACCACTCATTCTCAAAGTTATTTAATGCTTCAAAATATAAATAATATTCATTTGATAAAGTTTGAAGACGGCACTACAAAATTAGTAGACACAACTCCTGAAGAATGGCAAAAATATTTGCATTCAATATCTAATGAAATAGGCTTATCAAATATTTCAATTGATATAATAAAAATTCTTAAAGAAAAAGTTGATAACCATATTATTGTTTTTGAAGGAAAATATGATGTTAATGTATACAATAAGATAATTTCAATATCGTCAGAAATTAGAAATAAATTTATAAAATATGTAACAGTTGATGGGAACGGAGGAAATTTACCTGAACGAGTTAAATTATTATCTAATACTAAACAAAAAATCATAGTGATTTTAGATAATGACATTGATGGAAATAAATATGAAACACAAATTAATAATTTAGGATGCGATCATATTCGAGTTATTAAATATAGTCCTATAGATAATGCGGTGTTAGAAACATTAATCCCAAATTATGTGAAAGAAGAATTTAAGAAAACCATGCCAAAAGAAGCTTTAGATTATTGGTATGAAAGCAAACCGAAAATTGATGAAATATATAATACAGGCAAAATTGCAGAGCCTAAATTTTGGGATAAAAATTCATTGAAAAATAATCTATGTGAATTTTATCTAAAAAATTATTCGGATGAAAAAGATTATGAAGAATTTATTACATTATATAATTCCATTCAAACATAATTTTTTACGCATCTTGCCAGACCGGCGCGCTCGTTTCCAACTTCGCACCGCCGTCTGGGTAAAGATAAAATATTTTCAACAAAAATGCTTTTCATCTCTTATTTATTATAATTAATTTACTGTATTACGACCAAGATGCGCGGCCGTTAGCCGTTAGCCGAAAGCCTCCCGGCCCACGAGGATTTGTACTTTCAAACACATTAAGTTAGCGGCTCGCGGGCGGTTGCCCGCAGAGCCGCTAAAAAAGTAATTACAGCCAGTAAATAAAATATATTTGTAAATTATAAAATTTTGTAGTATAATTACAACATTTATGATAATATATTACCTACAGCCTATAAAGCAAATAACAAAAACTTGTTAAAAATTATGCATGTATTCAATTTATCATATTAAAGGGATAAATAATGAAATGTGATAAACCACGATATTTAGATTGGTTAACTAGCATAAACCACTCCTTCAAAACAATTGATGGGAATCATGTTAAACTATTGGAATTAACCCATCAACCAGACGATACAATATTATCTTTATGGGCAAAACATTTTCGTGAACACTACTGTAAAGATCACGAAATAGATAATTTACTTTCAGGCACTGGTTATAACAGAAAATCCTTTTTATTAAATCTTGTTTTTCCAGACGAAGTTAATGCTCCCGGACCAAGTATTAGAGCTGGTGATTTTTCAGAAATATTATTAGCAGATTTTCTAGAATACATTCTTGAATACTGGGTACCAAGACATCGTTACGACGAAAAAAATATAAGAAACGAATCAACAAAAGGGGCGGATATTATAGGTTTTAAATTTGACACAAGTGTAGGCAAACCCACTGACACACTTGTAATTTTTGAAGTAAAAGCCACACTTTCGAAAAAGTCTGACGGCAACCGCCTTCAAGACGCTATAGATGGCTCTAAAAAAGATTTTAATGTGCGTAAAGCAGAATCATTAAATGCATTAAAGCGCCGTTTAATAAAAGATGGGCATCTTTCTGATGCAAAAATTGTGGAACGATTTCAAAATAAAATAGACCATCCATATAAAGAAAAATCAGGTGCAGCTGTAGTTATTTCTTCTTCTTTATTTGATAAAAGTATAATTTCTAATGCTAATGCATCAGACCACCCAAATAATAAATCGCTTATGTTAATAATTATTAGTGGCAATGATTTAATGTCTCTTACTCACGAGTTATATAGGAGGGCTGCGGATGAAGCCTGAAGAACAATCACAATTATTACTTGGAGTTACGCGCTCAAAAGCCAAAATGTACGAGTACGATGTTCCATTAGACCATCATCTAACAATATATGACAATCCAGCCCAACTCTTCAGCCTTGCAATAGCTCTTCTAAGTGATCTGGCAAATCAAATAATTTCTGAAAATTTTGATACAATTTTTGACAACCAGTTAAATAGTAATCTACAATTTTCTGCTCGCTTTTTCGATGCTTATATACAATCTAAACTCAACGAAGAATTATCTCCATATTTATTGCTAATTGGATCTGCAGCATTTTACTTGTGTGATTATCCCGGAAATTCTTCTGTTTTAATCAAGAAATTAAATAGCTTTATTGATATTGAATGTGATGGAATTGAAAATTTACTTATGTGGATACTTAAAGGCAATTTTAATGATCTTGCCAAAATTAAAAGCGGACTATTTTCACAAATCATTGTAGACCTTATGAATGACTTGTCTAAATATTTTAATGAAGGTATTGAAGTCAAGAATATATTTTATAATTTAAAATTATTGAGGGAAAAAACTTATAAAAGTGGTAGTCCAAGGCAACTATTACTAGCAGATGTTATCTTTGCTGTGGTTAAGAAAAAAATTGAAAATTCTTGTTGGAGTTGTTTACCAAAATATACAGGAACAGAAATAAGCTACTGGTTGAATGTAATGAATAAAAATGCATTCATCAAAGAATTATGGCCAGCTCAACATATTATAGGCAAAGAAGGAATATTATCTGGAAAATCTGCAATTATTCAGATGCCCACAAGCGCTGGTAAAACAAGGTCAATCGAATTAATTATTCGAAGTGCATTTATTTCGGAACGAACATCAGTTGCATTAATTGTAGCACCTTTTCGTTCTTTATGCCATGAAATAAAAAATCATTTTTCGGAAGCATTTGAAAATGAACCCGTAAATGTCAATGAGCTTTCGGATGTTATGCAAATAGATTTTGAATTCGTGAAATTTAAAGATCAAAAACATGTTATTGTAGTTACTCCAGAAAAACTTGTCTATGTGCTTCGTCATACTCCAGAATTAGCTTCAAAAATAGGATTGATGATTTTTGATGAATGTCATCAATTCGATAACGATGTTCGTGGAATTACTTACGAACTTCTAATTACCTCCTTAAAACTTATGGTTTCAGACAATATACAAAAAATATTAATATCGGCCGTAATCAGTAATGCAAAAGAAATCGGTAAATGGTTCATTGGAGAAAACGCAAAAGTAATTACTGGAAAAAATATTAATACTACTATTAGAACAATAGGTTTTTCAAGTTGGACTGATAAGTTAGGCAGACTAGAATTTGTTGTTCCAGAAAATATCGAGAAAAGAGACTTTTATGTTCCGCGAATCATTGAAGAATTTCCTTTGATGCTACATTCGGGCGAGAGAAAACAAAGATTTTTTCCAAATAAAGAAGAGGGACAAACAATTGCTTTATTTTTAGGCTTAAAAATATCTCACAATGGAAGCGTTGCAATTTTTTGTGGCAAAAAACCAAGCGTAACAACCCTTTGCAATAAAATAGTCGATGCATATGATAGAAAATTAGCAATTAAAAAACCATGTGAATCATCAAATATAAGTGAAGTTAAAAGTTTATATAATTTATATAAATGTAATTTGGGAGAAAACGCAAGCTCAACAAAAAGTTCTAAGCTCGGAATATTTTCTCATCACAATAACATACCTCACGGTATTCGCTTAGCGGTTGAATATGCAATGAAAGAAAATCTTATTAATTTTGTAATTTGTACCTCAACGTTAGCACAAGGTGTTAATCTTCCAATACGCTATTTAATAGTATCAGATGTTTATCAAGGCAAAGAAAAAATAAAAGCAAGAGATTTTCACAATTTAATAGGTCGAGCAGGGCGCTCAGGAATGCATACGGAAGGAAGCATTTTATTTACCGATCATAATGTTTATGATAAAAAACAAGTAAGAAGCGAATCATGGCGATGGCGTAACGCAAAAAAACTTTTACAAACGAATAATTCAGAACCATGTGTTAGTGCGTTACTTTCATTATTTAAACCATTTGAAAACGATGACAATACTAAAAACATAATAATGGAAAATTTAAAATTTGTTAATACTTATATAAATAATGAATCAGAAATTATTCAAATTCCTAAGATGATTCATTCAAATTATAATATGCATGGTTTTTCAATTAAAGAAATTGAAAATCAAGTTAACATCAAAATGAATATAATTTATTCGATAGAAAGTTTTTTATTGTCTCATTGGGATATTGTTGATGAAATGACTGAAGATAAAATCGTGAAATACGCAAAAGCAACATTGGCTTATTACCTTGCGACAGAACAACAAAAATCAGATATTGTTGAATCATTTATGCTACTTGCCAAAAAAATATCTACAACTGTAACAGTTTCAACAAAAAAGAAAATATATGGAAAAACTTTATTAGGATTGAATTCATCTCAATTAATAGAAACCTGGGTAAATGAAAATATTAATAACATTTCATTATGTGAAAATTTTAATGAATATCTAAATAAATTATGGCCATTACTTTCAACTTATATCACTAATAGTACATTTAAAAAAATTAATAATAAAGAAACTCTTTTAACATTGGTTTTAAATTGGATAGAAGGAAAACCTTTTTGGGAGTTATTTGAAATAATGAATCAATTCGATATAAAATTAATTAGGGGATCAAAATTACAAAAACTTATTATTGAAAATATTGTTGATATATGTGAAAACGGTTTTTCATATTATGGCTCATTAATAATTGGAGTTATATCAGAGTTTACAGAGTTGCTTAATAATAACGAATATTTAAAATTATTAAATAATTTAAAATTATTACAAAAAATGATGCAATATGGGTTACCAAACAAAAGTACAATTGAAATATATGAGTTAGGCATTAACGATAGATATTTATGCCAACAAATTGCTAAACTAATTAATTATAAAAATTCTACAATTGAAATAATTGATGAATTACAAAAAAATAAGGATGAATTACTTTCATTATTAAATACATATCCCACATATTATAAAAATATAATAATGAAAGTAATTGAATAACTTGATATATTACCGAGCGATAACAGTAATGGCTAATTTTATAAACACTACATAATATAAAAATCTTTGTCAGAACGACGCGCGTCCCTACAGGCCGCACCGTCGTCCTGATTAAGCATCACAGCAAATCAACAAACGGCTTTTAAGCTCTTTGTGTTTTTAATAATAATCTTTGCATTTTTAACTTTGGGCCGCTCGCCCTGTGGCGGTCACGCGATGTTTATAAATCCTAAGTTTATTTAGCAAAAACATCAGTAACAAAATATTTACGCTCCGCCACTGTTAGCTGGGATTTTTTTTAATGTTGATACTGAAAAGTTCAATTAATGTTAAGTTTTCATTATGTTATTATTTATGCTTAGAATTATTTCTTTCGCAACATTAATGTCTATTGAATTTTTGCTAATTTTAATAAATTCTTCTAATGTTTTAAGCGCATTATTAAAATCATCGATTTTGATTAAAGCCCTTGCTTTGTTGAAATATGCTTCAGAATAATTCGAATTAATTCGAATCGCTTCGTCAAAGCATTTAATCGCATTGTTATAATCTTTTAATTCTATAAAATTTATACCTGCTTGCGTTTTTTCAACTTCAAGCCTTTTTGGATATATCATTAAAAATTTAATAAGTAAAGCAATTAAAACAACAAATAAAAATGTTAATGCTCCTATTTTTGGCCAAATCGGTGGCGGCATTGGATTGGAAGCAAATAACTGATATAATACCGAATGAGTATAAAAAGTAAATATCATTATAATTCCTTGAGACCGCGTGAAATCAATTTCATTGTTATGCCTCAATATGGTTTATTTTATTGCTTTTTTGAATTTTTATAAACTAAATTAGCCTTATTTGAAATCATTGGGCTTTTATTTATAATTAGCCGCCGATTTGCATAAAAGGAACTACAAATTTCAATCGTTGAATAACTGTAAGTAATCATTATAAACATAAATTTTATTTCTTTTTCTTTCAACAAATAATTTTAAAATACCCAGATCAATAAATTTATCAATCATTTTTTTAGCGTTCGGATAAGTTAAATCAAGCATAACACATACATCGTCAACCGCAACTGTAGGTTTATTAAACAAACAATTATATAACTTTATAGCTTTTTCGCTTATCCTTAAAAGCGATTGAACTTTTACAGTATGAGTTTCTCTTAGTTCTTTAATATTTCTAGCTTTATTAACCGCTTCTTTTGACGTTTCAATAATCCCTTCTAAAAAGAATTTAATCCATCTTTCAAAATCACCGTTAATCGTTATGTTATTCAAATATTCATAATATTGTTTTCTGTGTTTTTTAAAAAACTTAGAAATATACATTGTCGGCTTACTTAAAATACCTTTATGCGCCAGGTAAAAATTAATTAAAAGTCTTCCAATTCTTCCATTTCCGTCCAAAAACGGATGAATAATTTCAAACTGCGAATGAATCAAAGCCGTTTTTATTAACGGATGCATTTTATCATCTGCATGTAAAAATTTTTCGAAATTATCTAATAAGCCATTCAAATATTGCGGCGCTGGTGGAATATAACTGGCCGTATTAATAGAGTGACCGCCTATCCAATTTTGTGATTTTCTAAATTCACCCGGACATTTATGTTGTCCTCTAACATCCTTTAATAATATCGAATGTATTTCCCTGATCATCCTTAAAGATAAAGGCAATTTTTCAAGCCTTTTTAGCCCATATTCAAGAGCTTTTATATAATTTTCAATCTCTTTTGTATAGCGTATAATTAAAAGTGAGTGAAACGCAAAATAAAATGTTATAAGCTGACGCTCACAAGCACCCTTGAAATTAAATTCCCTCGATGATAAACTCGAAGAGTTATCGAGGGGGTTAATGAAAGGATGTTAAAAAT
>JAKPTH010000536.1 GCA_029571125.1 bacterium | reverse complement strand
TCCACGATATTAATAAAGCGTTTTTTAAATTCCACGGAAACGGGCACGTCAGAAAGATAAATATAATTTTATAAACCGGGTTGTCCGGATATTTTTTAGAGAAAAATTTCTTCAAAAATTTTACGAACCCGTCGTTATCGATTGAATTATAATAACCCGTCGTCTCGATATCGATATGCAGCTTTAATTGTTCATCGGCGCAAAGGGCGACGCCCCTATTAAAAGCCCTTATGGTAAACTCGAAATCAGAAAGGTAATGCGGAAGCAAAACGGGATAAAAACCTCCGACCTTAAAAAAAGTCCCTGCGGTAAAAAAAAGGCCGCGCGTGGTGGCGCAGTTAATTTTTTCACCTGGCGATGCGCTTTTGAACGTAAATTTTTTAAGATCGGCTACGACTCCGGCTTCATGAAACTTATTTTCCATCGTATAAACGCAGGAAAGCAGCATGCAGTCGGGCTTACGCTCCAGAAGCTTGAGTCCCGTTTCAAGATAGTCCGGCTCAAAAACCACGTCGTCGTTGCACAGAAGAACGGCGTCGCCAGCCGCCGCCCCGTTATTTTTAAGCCACGAATATCCCTTATGAAGGCCGCCGGCCCACCACAGATTGCCGTCGCCGCGGATTATCGTCAGATTCTTGATTTTTGAAGACACCATTTCGGCGGTCCCGTCGGTAGAGCCGTCATCGACGAGCAGCAGATGATAATCTTTAAAACTCTGCGCGGCCAGGCAATTTATGAACTTTTCGGTTACGTTCCGGCGGTTGTGCACCGGAAGGACTATATAAAGTTTACGTTTATCCATTTTTTTAGCACTTCCCGATCCCGGCAAAAATTTCTTAAAAAGGTTTGTATTAAAGTCATTATTAATAAACGGATTTTAAAATAAATTCAGTATTATTTTCTGATACTCCAGAGCGAATTTTATTAAATTCGACTCGTTCGCCGCTATTAATTCATCATGCGGGACGCATTCGGAGGGCTTTTCAGATGCCAGCCCCTTTAAAATATCCGCAAGAACAAGATAATCATCCGGCTTGAAGTAATGAGCACCAGAAGGCGCCTGTTCTCTGTGTACTTCTATATCAGATAAAACGCATTTTTTCCCCATAATTTTGCATTCCTCAACCGTGGTGCTCCAGCCTTCGAAAAGAGAAGGATTTATGACGGCGTCCGAACATTTAAAAAGTATCTGCACTTCCCGGTATGGAATTACGCCAAGCAATTTAACATAATCATGCAAACCGTTGTTTTCAATATAACTTTTAATTTCGGCAATATAAGCCGAATTTCTGTAATCATCAAGACTTCCGCTGCAGGCTACTTCGATTTTAAATTTTTCTTTTTTCAGTTCATTAACAGCTTTTAAAACCGTAATATGGTTTTTATGCTTCCAGAACTGGTTGGGCAGATAAAAAAACTTTTCGCCGATACCATATTTATTTCTAATTTTCAAAATTTCTTCATTAGAAATATCGAATATTTCCTTTTCCAGAAACGGTACGAACTTTAAAACCGAAACTTTTTTAAGATCGGCTTGCGGCATAAATCTTTTAAGATCGCCGTATGCGCTTTCGCTGCTGACTATTACGCCGTCGCTTTTAGATATAGTTTCGGCAAAAAGCCGGTTTCTTTTTTCATATTCTTCGCCTGAAAACATTTCCTTTAAATGAATATGCTGAAAATCAGGAAGCCAGTTCACATTCTTAATCTTCGTATTTTCGTCAAGCAGAAAACCTGAATGGGAAATGACTTTAACGCCGAATCTTTTCAGCAGAAAAAACTCGATCATCCAGTTGCGGCCCGTAGCTTTGAAAACGAACTCGGAAAACCGTCTCATAAACCATCTATCGATAATTATCGATTCAACCGTCAAAGAGTATTTTTTAAAAAAACTCTTTATTTCAGGATCGGTCCTGCGCCCAAGAAAAATAACCGGTTCGATCTTTTTCTGGCCGGGCGGAATCATGCTGACGGCACGGATTAAATTTTTAAAATAGTTCAATCCGCCGAGCCAGTTATCTGAAAAATTTAAAAAAAAGCCTACTCTGATCATCGCTTACCGGTTTATTCCCCTTCTAAAAATTCCGCATCTGCCGCGCTTTATTTTGTCAAAACAAATGTATAAAG
>JAKPTH010000535.1 GCA_029571125.1 bacterium | reverse complement strand
AAATAAACTGCTTAAAATTTTCGCCGATTTTATCCGCTGAATAGGCGGCTTTTGATTTAAGCATATATATTAACGCTTTGTTTTCTTCAAAATTATCTTTATTTAAAGCTATTTCATGTTTTTTAAACTCGTTATAAAACTTGCGGACCTGCGTGATCGATAAGTTTTTATTCTTAGAATACTTATCTGATAAAATACTCGCTATTTTTTCTGCTTTGGTAGTAATCATAGAACAGTCATATATCTTTTTGCCGTCTTTAACGATTTTATAAACCCACTTTTCTTTAGAGATTACCTCCGCGGCAGGGTAATTTTGATTTTGTGAAGATGAATATGTTGGATTAGCCATTATATTTCCTCCTGAAGAATAAAATTTGATTTTTTATTGGTTGCCTTTTTGATTTTAAAAATATAAAAATCCCATATTTTTTTATGATTTCCGGTTTGCGTAAATAGATAAACTTAAAGCTATATTGAGTTTTTTCATTAAGGCTTCGCCGCCTTCTTTTTTGAATTTACTTAGTTTATATAAAGGTTCGAGTCGGTCCGTCAATTCACGGTTAGTTTGTTCACCATCCTTTATTTCTATTATATTTCTTTGTATATCGTAGTTCATCTTTGAATGGAATATTAATGATTCCACCATGCCTTCGTTTTTTGCTCTTAAATACATTTTATGATATTTTAACAGCCGGTATAAAAAAGCCATCGTTACTTTAGAGTCTTCATTTCTTAGCTCGCGGTTCAAATATTGGCCGAATTCGATTATATCGTTTACGTCGATGTGCTCGCTGCAGGCGTTTTCGTTGTTTTCAGAGGGCGCATCTTTTTCTTTTTCCCATTTTACGGGCGTACCAAAAAGCGTTATTTTATCGCGGCCGGCGTGTTTGGCTTTTTTGAGCATGTCTTCCGCAAGCTCTGCCTGCACGGCAATAGCGTCGTTCGGTTTAATTAAATGAACGGCGGTAGATATTGAAATATCAGTGTTATCGCATACGTAAGATTTGAATTTTACCCTTAATTTAACGGCGAATTCTATAGTGGTGAACCACGGCCCTATCAGGAATAAATCGTCGCCGCCGGCGTAAACCGTATAAATGAACGGACATTCATTTTTTATCATTGAGGGCAGAACGCCGGTGAAAAAATAATTAAGGTTTCTTGAAAGCGACGCCACGCGGGATATTGTGTATGTTTCAAAACCGTCGCTGAATATAGCGCCGAGCCTGTCAACGTCGGCTTTTAAAATGGCGGCCGCTTCAATTCCGCCGCGTTCCTCTCCGCTATGGGCGTATTCATTTGCGAAACGCTTTTTATCATGGACGCTAAGGCATTGAAAATATAACGGTCTTACCGCGCCGGATGCGTTTTTATGGTAAGCCGGCCTTTCATTCTTGCCGGCCTCGCAGCCGTTATTATTTTCGGAACAGTAATCGCAAAGGGCGCCGCATGCGCTTTCACAGCGGAGATCGTCGCAAATTTCGCCCGCCGTTTTTTCGGTTAAATGCGGTATATAAGTTGAAACGTGTTTAACGAAATAACCGTGATTTTTTGTTTCAGATGCGCTAATAGCGTTTAAATGATAAATGAATATCACATTTTTAAATTCGCCATCGCTTAATTTATCTAAAAAATTAGATTTGACGAACGAAATACCCATTCCAAAGAGGCTGAGTTGCGCCTCCGCGCCTTCCGGCGAACGGCTTTCACCGCTGAACACGACCGCGTTTTTAGAGATTATAGCTTCGCCTATTTTAGCCGCTATATGGCATATTTCACAGCGCATTTCACCACCGTCTGATTTATTTTCAGTATTGTCTGTGACGGCATGTTTTTTAGGATGAACGCCGCATAATGAACATTCGCCGCCATTTTGAGCATAAAGAGCGTATCTATCGCTGAAAATATTTTTTTCGCTCCATAAAATATTTTTATAGGCGGAGTTTTTTTCTATATTAATTTTTTCTTTAAGAGATTCATATATGTTTTTAAATTCATCTCCCCTGCCGGTAAATTTTTTGCCCGCGAACGCGTCTGAACTGGCCGTAAAAAACGAAAGCTCGCCGGCGAACATATCGAGCATGTATCTGGTTATTTTATTTTTAATTTCTTCAATTTTATTAGCGCAATCGTCGGTCGCCGGTATTAATAGCGTAAAATTACCGCCGGCGTTTAATATCCGGCAGGCAACAGGCAAATTTAGTTCTTTAAGTATATATATGGAGGCGGCGTCGGCCAGCAGTCCCAGAAAGTAAGAACGGCCGCGAAGCGTTTTGGCTAATTTTTTAGGGTTGCGGCTTTTGATATTAAATATAAATTTTTGTATGCCTGATAAATCTCCATAAAAAAGCCTGAATTTAGGGCTGTTATCGTCGGTTACACTTTTTTCGGAAAAATCGCCGGCGGCCGCATGATATTGGTATAAACAGGCCGCTATGGCTGAAGTAGTTGAAAGATGATCGAATAGTGAAACGTCGCCTTCGGTTAACGAGGCGTCACATGGGACCCCGGTAAGCGTATTTTCAAAAATCGAATAAAGGGCGTTATAAAATAGATTGAATTTGGTTATGCCCTCTAATTTTTTTAACTCTGAACCGAATTCGTTGTATAAGTCTTCGTATCTCGTTGCCGAAGCTTTTTCAACATCAACCGCGAAAGAATTTTCGGGCGACAATTTCTTTAATTTCAGATATTTCGGTTTATTTTTACCAGCCAGCCGGCTTTCTTTTTTGCCGGAAATATTAATTTCGGAAAATATAGAAGCGAGCCGGTTATTCTTATAATTAGATATATTTTTAGCTTCGCCGTCGTAACTTTCATTTCTTTCGCGTTCGGCGCTGGAGTAATTATCGGCCCGGCTTACTATATAAGCCAGCGCGCGAGTTTTTTCGTCGCTGATTTCCTGTACAAGATAGTCTTTGCCTAATTGCGGATTTTCGTGATGACGTTTGCAGAAGGTTTTTAATAATTCAAAATCGACCCATTCCTCTTTACATATTTTTTTGAATTTTTCAGTGTCGTCGCTTACAAATTGCTCCGAACAGTGCGGGTGTTTTTTGTGGATGTCTTTAGCGCGGTTCATAAATTTGCCTATATCGTGCAAAAGCCCGCCAAGTAAGACTGAATCGTACTCTTTCTGATTGAAATTATTCGACATTATTTATCACCTCTATATTATAATTTCCAAAACCGAAACTTGTGTTTTTGCCTATATGTATGGTTTCGCCTATTTTTAATAAATCTTTCCAGGCTTCCGCCGATTTGAAGGTTATATCGCCGATAATTCCGCCTATCTTCATTTTAGCGTTTTGACGCGCTGAAAAACGTTCATATTCAATCCAATTGACATCTTTTTTTAGCGCGGCCACTACTGCGGCTTTTGCGATAATCGTTTTAAAATCTATATTGGCGTTCTGACCGCAATGAAAATGAGCGATATTTGAAAAACGTCTTAACAAGTTTTTAATTATGGTGCTGAACTCAATTTCACTTACTAATTTTTCATTTTCTTTTATCCTGAATGCGGTATTAAAATTTAATTTTATGTCTTTGTTTTTTGCCGTTTCCGAATCTTGTGTTTTTAGCATCACGGGAATTAAAGCGCTTTCTAGATCAAGCGTTAACCGTTTGAATGAATTTAAAAAAGGTTCCTCGACGGTATATATTTTTTCTCGAAGTGTTTCACTATAAACGGCTTCAACGCATTTCAACTTAAGAGGCGCTCTATTTCGCCCTATACCTGCTTTACATAAGTTAGATACCGCATGAACATAATATGATAGATAATTTAACGCTCTTCCAAAAAGAGTAAGATAAAAAATTATTGTATCGCCTTTTTCGAATATAAGCCGGTTTCTGGGAAAATAAAAAACATAAGGATGCGGAAGAGCGTTATATTTGCTTAAATAATCTGAATCGGCTTTAGCCGGGGTATTGTAAAGGTATGAGTAAAGGCAGCCGTGCATATCGGGGCATGAAGCGCATTTTTCCAGCGTGTTTGAACAACATAGTTTATGCAGCTGCGCGCCAATCATTCCTCTTAAAGTATTTTCAAAAAAAGGATTCAGCCGTATCCTTTCTCCAGCTTCGATCTCGAACAAAAATTTAGTATATTCGATTTTCATTACTTACTCCATTAATTTAAAATAAAAATTTTGATTTTAATGTTTTAACTTTTTTGTTAGCTATATAAAAGCAATTTCAATGCCGAAAATCATTTTTTATTTATTTCGATTTTTTTAAGTAATGCGAAAGTGTTTGATAATTTTTATATCCGAGCATTTTTGAAGCTTTTACTATATTTCCGCCAGACAATTTTACTGCTTGTTCCACATATGTTTTTTTTATTCCGTCAAGCAGTTTGTCAAGATCTACCGGTAATGATATTTCATACTGCTTTTGATAAGTGGATGTTTCGGCGGCTAAGGAATTAAAATGCGTTACCGATCTGGCAAGGCTTTCGGCGTCTATTGCCGAGGAATCGGTCCATATGCAGGCGCGCTGTATAGTATGATATAATTCCCTTATATTTCCAGGCCATTTATTGTTTAATATAAATTTTTTTGCGCATATAGAAAATTTTTTGTATTTATAATCATGGTCGAGCGCGGCAAATTCTTTGTTGATGGAATTAAGCGCGGTAATGGCTATCAGCCAGGAATCATTTTCCCGGCTGCGTAAAGGTGGGATGTCTATCTTGCCAACGTTTATGCGATAAAATAAGTCTTCTCTGAATTTGGATGAGTTAACGAGTTCAATTAAATTTTTATTAGTGGCTGCAATTATTCGTACGTTAACTTTATATGGACGACCGTCACCGACTCTTCTTATTTCGCCAAATTGAATGGCGCGCAACAATTTAGCCTGGGTTTCCATGCTCAAGTCGCCGATTTCGTCAAGAAATAAGGTGCCGTTTTCACATTCTTTGAATAATCCCGCACCTTCTCCATACGAGCCCGTCCAGGCCCCTTTTGACCAGCCAAAAAGCGTCGCTTCCGCCGTAGATTCGTGTATCGCGGCGCAATTGAGCGTGCAAATTTTATTGGTAGCCCGCTTTGATGCGGCATGTATTACGTTGGCGAATAATTCTTTTCCGCTTCCCGATTCGCCGGTTATGAGTACAGGAATATCGAGCGCCGCGATCCTTGAAGCATCTTTTAAAAGTGATTGCATTAAAGGGCTCTTATGAACGATTAATTTATATTCGGGCAAGCTGTGAAAGTCGTTTAATAATTTTTGTTCGGTTTTTTTCTTAAGATCTGGTAAATATTCTACTTCTATGTTGAAAGGGACCTCGACTTCTTTTACTTCGGAACGTTTATTTTTTTTGTCATAAAAAGATTGATATAGTGTGGCGTTATAAAAAGTAGAGGCTAATAAAAGCCACACAGAACCCATTTGATTTGTTCCGGGGCTGGTATGAAAATGCCAGCATATATCCATGCCTTTATATGCGGTTTCAATCGAATATATAATTTTTTTTACATTAGTATAAATATTTTTATAGTCAGTGGGATCTTCAAGAGAGGCTTCATGGAAATAAATCACAAGTTCTGGATATAAACGTTTAATGAGTTTTTTGTATTTAATTAATTCGACAGGCCGGTGATGATCATGTATTAAATGAAATTCATTAATTTTTTGAGCGTATTTAGAATTCATTAATGCGGCTATCGGACCTATGTTATCATTGATGACTGAATAATTAAGATCATTATCTCCAATCCATGAAACGCAAATTGTCTTCATATAAACTCCAGATTTATACTTGTAGTTTTTTAGAATTATTTTATTTTTAGTTTTTAAAATAAATTGCTTAAAAAGATCCTTTATGATAGTCGAAATAAATCTTACTTCATTGCTATCTTATTGTCAAGCAAAAATTTAGCCGTTATTTGATTTGGCATGCCATAGCGCAGTATATAAAACTTAAAATTTTGATTTGTTATTCAGCCATTATTGCAGCGCAGAAGCGCGCGTGCGCGCTTCTGAAAAAAAGCAATGAAGAAATTTGATATAATTACTGAAAGGATAATAGCCGGTGGATTAAAGTATCGATAGAAAAGCGGGTAATTTTTAAAAATAAAGCGTCAGGCGAATTTGGGGTTGAAAGGGATTATAAGGGAAGGGAGGGGCCGTGGCACCTCGCCTTCCCTTATCAAAAACACAAGATGTTTTATCTATAATTAATGAAAAATAGCTTTATTTTTTTAATGTTTTTCTATTACGACTTTTTCGCCGCAGTGTTTTTTGATTTTTTCGCAGTCGGCCTTGTAGCTTTCGTAATCGGCGGGATCTACCATTCTGAGTTTTCTTTCGAGCTTGTCGGAGAAAACGACTTTATCTTCGCCGGATTTCACGAATTCGGCCCTGTAGAGCATATATTTATTGTTTATTTCAAGTTTTCCGGGCAGGTATTTTACTTTATAGCCTTCGGGGAGTTTGAAATTATAAACCTTTTCGTTATTGGTGAGGTAGGCGTAATCTATGGGATAGTTCCGCTGTTTGAGGCTGGTTTCGTTG
>JAKPTH010000532.1 GCA_029571125.1 bacterium | reverse complement strand
TTTCGTTTTCTTTTTTGAATTCCTTATAATCGCCGACCTGTTTTCTGTAACTGAAAAGCAGCGAGCGCTTTTAACCGACTGGTCTTTCGACGCTGCTACCGATTCAGAAGTTTCGCCGGGCAACGATATCACTTTGCTGCTCAACGGGAAAAAGTCTTTCGCAAAACGCCATGAGCTGGCCGAACTCGCACAGTCTTATATCTACCTTCAATACCTGTCTTATAAAAACGACGAAACCGGCAACAAGCTCGCCGACGTGCTTATACGCAAAGCCGGCCAGGGCGTAGACGTGCGCGTAATAATAGACTACTGGACCACTTTCAGCTATAAAAAAGACATAGTCTATAAATTAAGGGCCGGCGGCGTTAAAGTAGCCCTTTATAACAGCCCTTTTAAATCGCCCGTTAGAATCAACAACAGAAACCATCAGAAATTGTTCATAGTCGACGATCTTTATGCCATCACCGGCGGCATGAATATAGGCGACGATTACGCCAAAGGCTCCATAGTAGTCGAAGGATGGCGCGATACCGACGTCATGCTCGAAGGACCGGTTATAATGCAGATGAAGGAACTTTTCCTTCTCAACTGGGCCACTGGCGACAATCAGAACTTCTTCGTGCGCGACGACGCAAAGGAATTAGAAAAAGCTAAGAAAGAAATGGAAAAATATCAGATAGACAATTCGTCCATGTATAAGCCCGCGGACAATCCAAAACTCATCAAAGAAGTGCTGCGCGAATACTACGCCGAAGCGCCTAAAGTCTCTAACGTAGATGTCCGCTTCGTCGCTCATTATCCGACCAACAAAGACGACCATGTTTTAGAATGTCTTACCTGGTATATAGACCGCTGCTCGAAAGAAGTCATTTTGCAGACTCCTTACTTCCTGCCTTCGAAAAGGCTCGAAGAAAGCCTTATAAAAGCGGCGGCGCGCGGCGTCAATGTCATAATAATAACTAATTCAATGTATTCGAACGATATGGGTAAATATATAGTTTACGCCAGCCACTACTTCTTCAAAAGCCTGATCGAAAAAAATATCAAGATATACGAATGGTACGGCAGCCAGACGCTCCATGCAAAGTGCAATTATTTCGACGGCGTGGCGGTTACGATCGGCTCTTATAACCTCAATTCGCGCAGCAACAAGCTCGACGCCGAAGAGATGGTTCTTATCGAAAACGCCGAATTCGCTAAAATAATGCACGACACTTTCATGCAGGACCTCAAATACTGCAATATAATAACTCTCGAAGAAGCCGCAAAATGGCATGAAAGCTTCAGCGAAGAAATGAAGATGAAGGTATTCCATCTGGTAGATTTCATGTTCTAAGAATATAAATAAAAAGCAATATACTTTTCAGATAACGGCTTATCCGCATGTTTCGCGCAGATAAGCCGTTATTTTTATCCGCTTGTTTTTAACGGCTATATCCATTGCGGTTTCGCCATGCGGGCCTTTGCGGCTGATATCGGCCCCGCTTTCCACGAGAAGCCTTACGGTTTCAAAATGCCCGTTTTCGGCGGCGCGCATCAGCGGCGAAAAGCCTTTTTCGTCGGCCAGTTCGACGCTGGCGCCTCTGGATATGAGGTATTGCGCGAGGGCGGAATTTTTGCCGGCTACGGCCCAGCCCAGAAGAGTGTTGCCGCATGCGCCCCTGTAGTCGGGGCTCGCCCCCGCGTCAATGAGCATTTCTATGATAGTGTTGTAATTTTTGTCCATCGCATAATCCATTGCGGTTTTACGCCTGCCGTCCTTTATGGATATGTCGGCGCCCGCGGCGATAAGCATGCGGGCTATGTCGTAAAACCAGTTTCTTACCGCGTAGATGAGCGCTCCCGCGCCCGATGAGTCCACCAGGTTTACGCAAGCCCCGCTTTTTATTAAAAATTCCACGGCGTCGGTGTTTCTGGCGTTTATGGCGTGCATCAGCGCGGTGCGTCCGTACTCGTCGCGGGCGTCGAGGCAGGCTCCGGCGCCTGCGGCGATTTTAAGCAGCGCCGTTCTGGAATTTTCGGCCGCCCATAGGATGAGCTGCCGTGGTTTGTTGTTTTCCAGAGCGTGTTTCGGGCTTCCGGCAGCGATTATTTCGATCATATCGTCGCATTTTTTTTCGAGCGCGTAGCTGAGCGCGCTGTAACCTCTGTGATCGAGCCTGCCGGCGTCGGCGCCGCGGCTTAAAAGCTCCCGCGCTATGTCGCGCCTCTTTTTTATGGCTGCCCACATGAGAGGCGTTATGCCTTTGTTGTCGGCCGTATCCGCCGATGCGCCCCGGTCCAGGAGCTTTTTGACGCACGCGAGATCGTCGCGGTCCACGGCCCATATCAATGGGGTGTAGCCAAACCCGTCTCCAAGGTTTATGTCGGCTCCGGCGTCGATGAGAAGGTCGGTTATTTGCGTAAAACGCTTGTCCACCGCCCATATTAAAGCGGTGTAGCCGCGCCTGTCGCGAGCGTCGGGCTCGGCGCCGAGCTCGACGAGATTTCTGGCGAGCTCGAAATTTCCCGCCGCGCAGGCTTTTATAAGCGAGGTTTCGGCCGGCCCGACTCCGTCTATGGACTCTATGATTTTCCTGACGGCTTTTTTATCCGCCGTGACGGCGGCCTTTACCAGTTCGAATGTGTCCGAGACTCCGCTGTCTAAAATCGTGTCGAAAAGGATGTCGGCCATTCCGAAATATTTTTTCCGCGCCGTTTTAGCCGATTCGATATGCTCGGAAACGAGCCGCGCCACCGTTTCGTTTCCCGAATTTTTCGCGTAAGCCAGCACCCCGTGGCCGGCGTAGTCGGCGGCTTTAACGTCGCACCCGCATTCGAGGAGCGTTTTCACGGCTTCGCAATGGGCGTTGAAACAAGCCGCCATAAGCGGCGTGTGGCCTTCGAAATCGCGCGATTCCCTGGGCGCTCCGGCCTCGATAAGAACCTTGACGGCCGCCGTCGAGCCTTTATAGGCGGCCCACAAAAGCGCGCTCGCGCCCTGATTGTCGCGGGCGTCCAAAAGCGCTCCGTAACCTATTAAAAGCCTTAAGATGCGGATGTTTTCCGAATCGGCCGCCCAGATGAGCGCGCTTGCGCCGGAAGGGTCGCGGGCGTTTATATCGGCGCCGAATTGTATCAGCTTTTTAACCTCTATATAATCTCCGGTCTTGACCGCGAAAAAAAAACGCTCCGTAATCTCTTCTGGCTGGGCGTGCTGATAAACGGCGCCGCGCCTTCGATGGCATTCGTCCTCGCAGCAGAGCTCTCCGACTTCGTCTATGCGCTGACGGAAAGAATTATAGACTTTTTCGTAATCGGGCGCGGAAAAAACGATGTAGCAAACGTGCGTGAAAAGAAGCAGTATGAAGATCATCAGGTAATATTTTTCTTCTGAGAGCGCATAATAAAACGCGGCGGCCAGGGCGGCCAGCGTTAAGACTATGGCGGTTTTGCTTGCGGCCCGCTTCCGGGCGTCGCCGTAAATTTTCTCGTTTATAAGGTCCCATTTGACGTCGAGCAGGGCGCGTATTATTTTTTTATCTTCCTGGCTCCAGCGGATGTTTTTATATAAAAGCGCCTTTATATAATCCTCGAAGCTTTTCATGAAAGGCCGCTTTCCATCGTTTTTAAGGCGGTTTTCGAGCCTGGAAAGGCCTTCGTAAAGTTCCGGGTCGGCCGAGTTCTTTACGCATTTGCTTATTTTATAATACCCCGCAGTCCTTTCGAGCTGCTCATAAAGGACGGTTTTTGAATTCCCGCGGGCCGCCGATTCTATGAATTCCGCCGCTTCGGAAAGGCTTATGAATAAGTTTTCGTTTCTGAGGTTGACGAACTCTCCGGCGGCTTCGCGATATCTTTTATAATTTCCGTCGAAAAGTGCGTTTTTTATTTCGAGAGGCAGTTTGTAAGACTGGCTGACTTTTTCGTATTCTTCGACGGCCAGCAGCAGGCAATCGCGTCTTAATCCGTTCAGCGCGCCGATAGACGCTTCCAGCTTTTCGTCGGCGTCGCGCTCGAAATCAAAGCTCAGCGGGCGCGGGATTATATATCCGGAAAAAATCTTCTCCGCTTCGAGTTTCAAAGCTTCTTTAACGGCCGCCGCGGCCTTGTTTGAGCCGCCGGATTTTTTGCGGACCCGGCCGCCGTCGTCTTCGGCGAGCGTTTTAAGTGAATTATAGGCGATCTCGAGGCGGTCTTTCTTGTCGAGAAAGCCGTAGGAGTATCGTTCGAACGCTTCGAGCCACGCGCCGAAAGGGCCGGCCGTGCCTTTAACTTTCGCGCCGGCCGCCGTAAAAGATTTATAAAGAGAGCGGTCCAGAAGGCTTTCGACTATTTTAAGCGAGGTTTCGCCGGCGCGCCCTTCGTGCAGAGCGTTTATCATTTCCAGCAGGCTTTCCGCGGTTATCTGCGCGTCGAAGATAACGAAACCGCGGGCTTTTTTTTCGCCGGATTTGTTTTCGCCCCGCCGGCCCTGGCTGTCGTCTGCGTTTCCTCCGGCGAGCCATTTTTTCACATCGTCCGCGCCCCATCTTTTTTTAGCGTTTTCGTTTAAAAGGCCGGTTATAAGGGCTTTCAAACGCGCCGGAATCTCTGGCGGAAAATCGGCGCCCTCTCTGGCTATCGAATGGACCAGATATCCTCGCTCGGCGCTGTAGCGTGGATATTCGCCCAGCGCGGTTTCTAGCAGGGTAAGCCCGAAATCGTAATAATCGGCGGCCGAGCCTTCCGGCGTAAGCGGCGAAACGCCGCCGGCGTCCTTTAAAACCGTTCCGAGCGGCGTTAAGCACGTTATTATTATGTTCGAAGGTTTTATGCCCGGCGCGGATAAATTGCGGCAATGGAAATAGTCAATTATCGAAAAAACCGACTCGATAATTGCCGAGAAAGCTATCTGCCGGGAGCTGTTTCGCGCGGCGTTAAAAATCCCGGCGAGCGTGCCGAAATGCGAATACGGCAATATCTCGTACCAGCAGGAGGCCTTTTCGTAAAACCCGTAATCGGTTATGCTTAAAAGTTTTTCGCGATATTTTAAGCCGGTTTCCATGCGCTTTTTAAAATAGCCTTCATCGGAAGGGTCTGAGCGCTGCCTGTAAAAAGTAAGCAGAGCTTTTTCGCTTCCGCGCTGAAGAAGATAGCTTTCTATAAAAGCCTTTAAAACAGGAAGGCGCCTGATTACGGAATAATTTTTAAATTTGGCGGGCGCGCCTTCGGATATGTTGAATATTTGCGGATCGCTATGCATGCAATGAATTATATAGCATCGCCGGCAAAAAATCAAGCGCCGCCGACGCTGTTTTTATCCTTTTGCGCCTAATGCGGCTTTCCGGTGACCGGGCATTAAAAAACCTCAAAAACTTGACAAGCGATAATATTTTTTATAAAATTGATGTATCAAATTTATAAGCAGGGGGTATTTAGATGAGTATTATTAAAAAAGCGGCCGCCATTGTAGTAGGCGCTTCGTTATTCGCTTCAGCCGGCGCTTACGCAGCCGATCAGCAAGCCGTCACTTCCCCGAAAATCGATATTTCAGGCGAAACCAGCAAACATTACGATCCCGCGCACGTAGGGCATTCGCACCAGTGCAACAGATGCAAAAAAACCTACAATCAGCAGGGCGACAACGGCCCCTACTCGCAGGGAAGCAATATCTGCCCATATTGCGGGTTCGCCAACCCCGTTCCGCCTTCGCCGAATAATCCTTATACTCCTCCAACCCCTCAGCCGCAACCGCCCTACTATCCTCCGGCGCCTCAGCCGCCGTCGCCTTATTATCCGCCCGCTCCGCAACCGGGATACGGCGAGAACGTCGACGAGCTCATCCGTCTCTGGGACCGCGCTTCCGATTACAGGACCGGCGATAACATTATAGTGGCCGGGGCCAGCCGCGTCACTTCGCTTAAAGGCATCTGCCGTCTGGCTGTAAAAGCTTACTATAACGATAGTTTTAATTCGATAATCGCCAACGCCAACCGTCAGAATTTAAGTATCGACGTTACGCCCGAAGAAATAATTTACTTCTGGGATAAATGCAGCCAGTACGACAAAGCCGACGCTCTCGCTCTCGCGGCCGTCAGGCGCTTGAATTCGGTAAAAGCCATGCTGCGCGTTACCACGAAGTTCTATTACGTCAACTCGGCTAAAAACCTTCTCGACTACGTAGATTCCATGTTCGGAAGGCTTTACGATCCGCCCAGCGTTTCAGACCTCAAAATTTACTGGAACAAGGCTTCGAATTACGAAATAGCCGACAGAATATTGCTCACCGGCGCGCGTTACATGAGAAGCGTTGCGGAACTCGCCGAGCTCGCCAATAAAGCTTATTATCAATCAACGACCCGCGCCATAGAGGCTATGTATTCATATATCGGCCAGGCTCCTTACGTGCCGCCGGTTCCCGGCCCGCAGTATCCTTACGGCCAGTTCGGCAGCCCTCGCGCGTACGAAAAGCCCCTGGAAGAAAGCCTTGCCGGAACCTCTAAAAAGAGCGCATCGGTAGAAGTCAAGCAGCTCGACGAAGAGGCGCAGGCTAAAATAGCCGAAGCCAAAGCCGCTCTTGACGCCAGCGATACGTCCATAGACCTTAGCGCTGACGATATAAACACTCTGAACATGGAAAAGATAAATAAATTCACCCAGGCTTTCAGCGAAAAGAAATTAAAAGATTCCGATCTTTTAAGATACACTAAAGTCACTCTCGTAAAAAGGCTCAAAGAAGCGTCGCTGACTAATCCCGAATTAAGAAGCCTGCTCGAAAGAATGAAATAAGCGTACCCGGATCTTATGCATTAAATAGGCGTCCGCCAGGCTGCGGGCGCTTAATAAAATAAAAAAAGCAGGGCGTGAAAAAATCATGCCCTGCTTTTTATTAAATCGATAATTATCGATGGGTTATTTTATTCGGTTTTCCGTATCTACGTCGATTATCCTCAGCGCCTTTACCGCTTCAACGAAAAGGGCCGTCATATTGGGGCCCAGAACGCTTTCTTCGGAGGCGCAGAAAGAAACTAAGCCGTCTCCGCCGCCGGCCGTGAATTCGCTTGTGGCGAGGGTGTAAATTTTATCGTCTTCCAGCGGCTGACCGTTTAATAAGAGGCTTTTCAGCCGGCCGTTTTCGTACTCGACGCGCATTCCCCTGGAAACCTGTAAAAAACCGCCGAATTTTCCGGCCTTGTTAAAAATTCCTTCCTGACGTATGAGGATTTCTTCGAAAGTGCCGTCGGGATGCACGACGGTTTTAAATTGCGCGGGGCTTTTTCTGCCGTTCGACCAGTAAGTCGCGGTCGGAGGAAAAGATTGAGCGGCGACGTATTCGAACGCTTTTTTTATATTGGCGCCTTTTATTTTAAGAATAGCCATGCACTGATTGAACGGAAAAGTGTTTATGCAGTCGGCCGTCTTTATAACGCCTTTAGGTATGCTTGCCCTTATGCTTCCACCGTTTACGACGGCCATGTCGGCTTTGGAATGCTGCAGAAGAATGTCGGCCAGGAAATCTCCGAGGTTGGTCTCAACGCTTCTTACCAGATCGCGTTCGCCGACGAGTGTTTTTACCGCTTCGCCGATTTCGGCCATGACTTCGGCGGCGATTTTTTCGGCGTATTTATCTACGATTTGCTGTACTGCGGGGTCTTTTGCAATTGATTTATCCATGCGGTTAAGCTTCGCGCCGCACAATTTAACGCTTTTTGCGGCGGGGTCGAAGGCGAGATTCAATTCGCCCACGAATTCGCCTTTTTCAAATGCCTGGCATACGGCCACGGGTTTTCCGCCGGCGCCCTGCAAAATAACGGGGCCGTCGAGTTTCGTGTGCGAATGCCCGCCGATTATAATATCTACGCCTTCGAGTTTCGGCGCTATTTCGAGATCGGCTTCATAGCCCATGTGGGAGAGTAGTATTACTATGTCCGCATTTTTTTTGACTTCGGGCATTATCCGGTTTATGGATTCGAGCGGATCTAATACGGTAATTCCGCGCAAGTGCTTTTTATCCACTACGTTAGCGAGGTTTTTGGTTATAGCGCCTATGAAAGCGATTCTGACCCCGCCGGTTTTTTTGACCGCGTAAGGTTTGATTTTGCATCCGGCGCAGGGATAAAGCGCCGCGTCGAATTCGAGGTTGCAGTTGACGAAATCGAAAGGCTGAAATTTTAAAAGCGTTATAAGCCTGGAAGCGCCCTCGTCGAATTCGTGGTTGCCGGGGCACATGACCGCGTAACCCGCCGCCGCCGCCGTTTTAAATTCAGCTGCCCCCTTGAAGAAGTTGAAGAACAAAGTGCCCTGAAAAGAGTCTCCGGCCGAAACAAGAAGCGTGTTGCCGTTTTCTTCGCGTGCTTTTTTAGCGAAGGCCGCGATCCTGGCGATGCCGCCCACTTCTTCGGTGGCGCCGCCCGCCGTCGAAACCGTAAAGCCGTTAAGGCATGAATGGATGTCGTTGGTGTAAAGCAGTTTTAAGGGTATTTCAGAGCGTTCCGCGGCGGCCGCTTTATTTGAGCCGGCGAAGGCCGGCGAAAATAAACTGAAAACGAAAAAAGAGGCCAATGCGAAAATAACTGCCCTTCGATAGCTTTTGACGTTGAATGAACATAGATTCATAAACTTCACTTCACTTTTCTCATATTTTTAATTATTAACTCGGAACGAAGCCCGAATCGATTCGTGCTTTAACTTATGGCGGGCCTTTTTACTTTAACCAGTCATTATAACATACAAAAATATTTTTGGCAAGGGTAAACGTTGGCGTATGAGTTAGTTGAATATTATTTTCTTTTGAATTCGAGGTTGAGCACGGACGGGAGCAGGACGAGCTTGTAGCGGCTCGCGGCGGCCTTCGTGTAAGTGGGGTCAAGGTAATGAGAATACTGTATCCTGCCGCCGGCGGCGAAAGAAAGGTGGTCGAGGGTTTTGCAGACTATATTTCCGGTAAGATCCAGAGGGCTCGCAGGCGATATGTTTTTAACGAAACCTTCCGGTGCGTTGAAGCTTACGTATTTATATTTTTTAGAGCAGTCTATTTTTATGCTTCCGCGGGCGCAGTAGATGGATAAGATCTGGTTAAAAGGCGCGTCGATGCCGCGCGCTTCGCAGTCGCCGTCGTTTACGAATATTATTCCGCCTTCGAGGACTTTTAAGTTGTCGGGAAGCTCCAGCGGGCCGTTTTCTATCGAAACGACGCAGTAGGGAACGCTGAGGCTGCGGCCTTCCAGGCATTCCTTGAAGAATTCGGCCGAGTTCTTGTAACGCTTTTCTATGCGCGATTTGAGGATAGAGGTTATATCGGCGGCTCCCGGATCGCCTGAAAAAATAGTGGTTTCGTCGCCTGAAGCGTTTTTGAGCGATATCTTGAAATTTTCGGCGTTGAGGTAATCGTTTATTTCGGAGTCCGTCAATTTATTGATAGTGCCCGCCTGGATATTTTGAGACATGAAGCCGTCGTAGAGCATGTAATTGTAAGAGCGGTTGTACGGCTCCTTTATTATTACGCTCATTATTCGGGCGTAGTTCTGGTATGAGTTGGCGCAAAACTCCTTCCAGCTGGAGTGGGCGTCGCCCGAACGTATTTTAAAGAGCGTGGGCAGCGAGGAAAGATCGGTTGACGAAGAGAAAAAATCGTTTTTATTGTTGAGGCTGTTTACCATAACGTATTCCAGGTCCGGCGTCACATCGACTCTGGCGTTCTGGTTGAGGTCGTTGACGAGGCATTTGTAGACGGGATAAGACTGGTAAACGCGGCCGATCACCAGCGTGGCCGACGGCGCGCTCTGGCTTCCGAAAAGGTGGAGCGTGGACGAAAACGGCGGAAGCCCCATATATTTTTTCATTACGTTAGGCGCCGAGGCGTCGGTTATTAAATCGTAATAATAGCCGAGAGGCGTATATTCTATTTGATAGCCTCCCGGCGGGTTGGGCTGGACGAACGGCACGGCCCCGCCGAGATTTGAATAGCATCTTGTAACGCCGGGATTGAAACCCGCGTTTATAAAATGGAAAAGTTCTGAGTACTGCATGTGAAACCCGGAAGTTTTATTGAGTACGGCTTCGCTTCCGAAATATATATAACCCCTGTTGAGGTACGCCTTGGGGCTGGTGGAAAATCCCGCGAGGGTTTCGTCTTCGCCGGGATTGTGGTTGTACAATATCAACGGGAGAAATTTATTGTGCGTCATGGGCTGGCCTGCTATGGTGTTGCAAAAGAGGTTATAAGCCATTTGTGGAACGGTTTTATTTCTGATCATGAGGGTGAATTTCGAATAAAGCGGCACGGTGGAAAATATCTTTGAAATGCGTCTTTTTATTTTGCATTCGTATCGTATTTTATTTATAAAAATGGTGCAGCCGACCTCCACGATCACTTTTTTTTCGAACGGGTCGCTGTAAGCTTCGCCGGAAGTCCTGCCCAGATCGCTTCCGCTTTCGCTCTCCCTGGCGAGCGCCTTGATGTATATGTTTTCGACGACGGCCGGCTTGAATTGATCGAAAAGCGCTTTAAGAACGCCGTCGGACGCCGGGTCTATAAAAAAATCGTTGTCGTCGGAATCGCTTATAAAACGGGCGAGATCGCCCGAAGGATCGACGCGGCATTTGTACGAAATATAAGGATATACCACGTTCACCACTGAAAAAGCGATATTTCTGACAGACTGGAGAAGCATGGTGTAGTGCGCGTGGTCCATGGTGTTCATGGCCATGTTGTGGTAGCTGTAGAAGGCGAGATAGACTATGGCCGTGAGAACGATAATCATCGGAATGACTATGCCTCTGCGGCCGGGGATATTTTTTAATATATTAGAAAATAATATATTCATGATATTTGCTTCTCCGCCGTCGTCATTCGTTTTCTGGTTTGGAATATGTCTGCCATAGCTTTTTATAAAGCTCTATCCTGTCTGCGGTTACCGAATAGCCGGACATTTTAAGCGTATTTATAAGGTCGCCCGTGTTCTGTTTTAGCGATTCGAATTCGCGTTCGGCCGCGATATCCGAGGTTTCAAAGCGTTTTTCGTCGGCGAGTTTCGGTTCCGGCTGGCCGTTGGCCCTTAAAAACTTAAAGACTTCCGCGAGCGTTTTAAGTTCGGCCGATTTGGCGACGACTTTATCCGGCGAAACCCTTCCGCCTTCGGCGGCGCTGAGCTCCGCGTCTTCTTTGAGCAGGTCCGCTTTTATGGAGTCTATGTTGCGCCTTACCGCGTCCCTGAAATACCACACGCCCCGCGGGCCGCACATATAAATATCGTAGCCGGAATAAGGGTGCCCGGCCGGAAATGGCGTCGGCAGAACCGTTATCGTGAATCCCCTGGCGGCGGCCGCCGGCAAAAGCGCCACGGGCGTGCCGGTTTTGTAGATAGGGCCTTCGCTCACCAGGTTAAATAGTTTTCTGCGGTCCACCGCCGATTTTTTGGAATACCTTTCGCTTCTGGCCGCGAAAAAAGAGTCTATAGCCTCGAAGATCTGGTTTTCGCCGTTCCATGTATATTTCATGGCCAGCGCTTCGTCGATTTCGGCGGCTATAATTTTTTTGCCGACGTCGTAAATATAAGGCTCGTCCTCTTTTTTGATTTGATACCCGATGGCGGCCGCCACCGCGCCGAAAAAGAGCCTTATTATGACCTGCACTTCGGCGTATTTGAATTTAGTAGCAAGGACAACAGGTTCTATGAGCGCCGTGTTGGGGCCGAGCCTGAAATCTTCGATTTTAGAAGGCGGTTCGGTGCAAAGCCTTTCGTCTACTTTGGTAGAAAACATTATTTTACCGATGATTTCGGGGGTGAGCCCTCCGCCCATTATTTGAACGCCTCCGGCAAGGGCCGGCGAGGCCGACAAGAAGAAGCAAAAAACGAGTGCCGCAAGCGCGCCTGTTAATAAAAACCCAGTTTTTCCGTTTTTATGGAGCTTCAATGTGATCATCTCCTTAATCCGTGGCATTATAACGTTTTTGGCGTCAGTGCGCCGCGGGTTTGTCTTTAAATTCGGCGTTTTTAACCGTGTTATTGAGCACATAGGGGAATATGTTGAATGAAAAATCTTTAGTCACGGGCACGGCGGCGCCTTTTTCAAGGTTTTTAGCGAGGATTTTCAGCGAGAGATTCATGCTCACCGAATAATCGTCGCCGGACTTGAAAAGCTTGCAGGCGAGGGCGGCGCCGGTTATTTTTCCGCGCGATAAAATATTGGAGCTTATGAGGTTATTGGCCGCGCCGTGGACCGAGCGCCTCAAAACGTTGTTCTGGTCTATTTCGTATGTTACGACGCAGGCGTCGCTTCCTTCGGAAATTATGAAGCTGAATTTTTTTTCGCCTTCGCTGACCGATTCGCCGATCGCTTCGGCGACGGTTTTATCGGTCTTCTGCCTGCCGAGGCTGTCGGCCTGCATGGAAGCGGGATTGATCATGGCGGAGTTGAGGTCGCTTTTAAGGTAATTGACGGTCAAAACTATGTCGCGCATGCCTTCCATCATCTGGGATGCGAGGGTTTGCTTAAGGAAAACGAATTTATAAACCATCATGACCATGGAAAATATAATGCCGATAAGCAGCGTGACGACTACCAGCTCTGCCGTGCTGAAGCCTTCATTCGTTGCGCGTTTTAAATTGCAGCGCGTCCCCGCGCGGGTCTTATTTAAAAGCCGCGATAATTGCATGATTGGCTATCGTCCTTTTCACCGGTTTTCCGGCGGCGGTTACAGTGTCGAATTTTATCGCCACTTCGATATTGTTTAATTTAAGAGTCGGGTCGTATTTTATGGTTATGCTTCTTTCGAATCCTTCGTCCATCGACGTAAGATAAAGCGGTGGCGCGGCTGCGCCGAAAAATTGCGCGCCGTATATTTCGTTGACGGGTGCGGAGGGTTTGTCGGCGGGGCCGCCGGCGCTGTAAACGCCCGGTTTTATGAACGCGACCGGATAGACGTAAAGCTGTGAAGTGACTTCTTCGGCGTAACAGGCCGCCTGTATTTCTTTAAGCGTGATCGTCGAAAAATCTTTTTGGGAGAAAAAAGTGGAAAACAAAGGAGTCAGCGCCAGAAATAAAATTACGACGCTGACGATAACTTCGAACAAAGAAAAGCCTTTTGCGTTTTTTTCAGTTCTCATAATTTTTATTTTTTTCTAAACGAACATAATGACATAACCGTCTATTATAATTATACCATATTCGGGGTTAATTTTTTGATATGCGCGCAAATAAATATAGTTTTTTTTATTCGAGCGCCTTGACCGATAAAATTGTTATGTCGTCGGATTGCGGGGCGTCTTTGACGAAATCCTTGACGGACTTTAAAATGCGGCCGACCTGCTCCGAAGCGCTTTCGGAAGCGTCGAGATTTTTTATGACGGTTTTGAGCGATTCGTCGCCGTACATGCTTTCATCGGCGGCCTGGGCTTCGGTTATTCCGTCGGTAAATATGAAAAGCGCGTCTCCCGGTTCTATTGTCGTAATGCCTACGTCGTAAACCACGTCGTTGAACATTCCGCAGATTAAATTTTTGGTTTCGAGCGATTCGAGCGTTTTATTTTTTTTCAGAAGATAAGGCGATAGATGTCCGCCGTTCACATATTCCAGCGCGCCCGTTTCGGTGTTTAAAACGCTCATGAATACGGTCAGGTAAGCCGTGGATTCGGAATTATCGGTGAGGTAGTTGTTTAAAAATCCCATGATCT
>JAKPTH010000531.1 GCA_029571125.1 bacterium | reverse complement strand
ATGAGGCTGAAATCTTTTTTAAAGACTATCGAAGAGCTTTCGCTCGACGAGGTTTCGACCAGGCTCGCTAAATATCTCGCCGGCCTGGCCGAAAGCTGCGGGCAGGCTAAAAAATCCGATACGGCCGTCGTGACGCTTAACGTCAAAAAAAATATACTGGCCAACCAGCTTGGAACGATTCCCGAAACCCTGTCCAGGACATTCTCTAAATTAAAAAAGCAGGGCCTTATTAAAATGGACAAAAAAACCATAACTATTTTAAGCCTCGAAAAGCTCTCCGAATTATTTGATTGATATCTTGAAAAATATCATCATATAATATATAATATATATCAACAAAAAAGAATTTAAAAACTCAAAAAGAAAAAACACGGAGCTGTAATGAAAAATAAAGTACTTCCGGCCGTTAAGTTAATAGTGAACACCGTATTTGAAAAATTGACGGTTACTATATTGAGAGGCGATTGCGCCGAATACCATTGCGAATATTTTGAAAAGAAGCGCAACGCCTTTAAAATAGATAAAATAATCGAAGACGCATTTAAAACATGCGATATCGAGTTCAAAGACGTGTCGCAGGTTATAGCCTTTACCGGCCCCGGCTCTTTTACCGGAATAAAGCTAGGCCTTTCGATCGTTTACGCTATGCTCTCTTCCGGCGGCCAGATAAAAAACGCCGGCGTTTCCATGCTCGATTATCTTATATTCGATTCGTTTCCGGCCGTTAAAAAAAATAAAACCGCGCTCGCGGTGGTCCCGGGCGTAAGGGGCGAATATTTCTGCAGGCTGATAAAAAATTTAAAAGGCTCCCTCGAGGCGTCTTTCGCTAAATCGGGGCCCGAGTTCGTGGCGCTTTCCGATGTAATAGCCTCTGAAATAAAGCCCGATTACATAATAATAGAAGAATGCGCGTCGGCTTTTTTCGAAGATAAAAGGCTCGAGGAGTTCAGGGACGCCCGGCTGCTTATTTCTTCGGTCCGGCCCAAACGCCTCGCCGCTTTCATCGGTTATTGCCAGAATATAGATCAATCTAGAATGCTCGAACTTCAGCCCATGTATTTGAAAGACACTTATGCCGTGAAGCCTAAAACGATGACCGCATAGCATAAAGTAAATATTTTCGGAGTGATTTTATAAAATGCTAATATTAGGAATAGACACTTCCTGCGACGACACCTCTATAGCGGTAATGCGCTTTAATAGCGAAGAACGCAGGTTCACTATAATGTCTAACATCATATCCTCGCAGGTGAAGGCGCACGTGGAATACGGCGGAATAGTGCCCGAAATAGCTTCGCGCGAGCACCTTAAAAATATCAGGACGGTTTTTTCAATGGCGCTTAACGAGGCCGGCGCCGCGGCCGAAGATCTTGATTTAATAGCCGTGACGGCAGGCCCGGGCCTTACCGGGTCGCTCATAGTCGGCTATTCTTTCGCTAAAGGCCTTTCAATCGCCAATAAAACGCCGTACATAACGGTGGATCACATAAAAGCCCATACGGCGGCTAATTTCATGGAGCCTTATAAAATAGAGTATCCCGCGGTGGCGCTTACCATATCCGGCGGACATTCTTCGCTTTCCGTCCTGGATTCGCCGATCGGAGCGAAATTCATAGGCGGCACCATAGACGACGCGGTGGGAGAACTCTTTGACAAGGTCGCGCGCTATCTGAACCTGCCTTATCCGGGCGGACCGGTGCTGGATAAAGTTTCGAAAGAAGGCGAACTCAAGTATAAGCTTCCGAAGCCTCTTATCAACGAGGATAATTATAATTTTTCGTTTTCAGGCCTTAAAACCGCTGTAATTAATTTTACGAAGCAGAACCCCGATTTCGAATTGAAGCACCTGGCTTACAGCATGACGCGTTCCATCTGCGATATTTTCACTAAAAAAATCGAGGCCGCCGCGAAGGAATATAAAGCGAAGACCATATTGCTCTCCGGCGGAGTGGCGTGCAACTCCATGATACGTGAAGCCGTAAAAGACCTTGCCGCGCGAAAAAAAATGAACGTAATGATGCCGCCGCCCGTTTTATGCACCGACAATGGAGTAATGATAGCCATACTGGGCGCGCTCAACTATCTTTACTCGGGATTTAAAAACTCTAAAAACAGCGACGTTTATCCGACCACGAGATGGTAGGCGGGCACAGCATAGCGCATAGTGAATAGTTTATAGTGCATAGTTGAGGATTTTTTATTTAAATAAAAGCCTCAAAAATATATTTCAAAACATCAAAAAACCTTATCTGTTCTCTATTCTCTATTCTCTATTCTCTATTACATGTTCTCTTAATTTTTTTAGTATAATAATTATATTAATTATTTTACCGGGGATCGAAAAGATGAGCGAAAAAATAAGACGGGAAATGCCCCTTATAAAGATACTCGACGAAGGCACGATCTGCCGTATAGCCGCCGGCGAAGTTGTGGTTTCGGGCGCCTACGCCATCAAGGAAATGATAGAAAATTCCATCGACGCAGGCGCGGACGAAATCGTAATAGATTATTCCGCGGGCGGGCTTTCCTCTATTTCCATATCCGACAACGGCTGCGGAATGACGCGCGACGACATACTCATGGCCTTAGAGCACCACGCCACATCAAAACTTCGCGCCGTGTCGGATCTGAGCGAAATAAAAACCTACGGATTCAGGGGAGAGGCGCTTCCGTCTATAGCGGCGGTTTCGCGCTGCGAAATAATTTCTTCGGTGGACGGCTCTCTGCCTGCGGTTTCGGTAAAAATAGAGGGCGGCGAGATTAAAAGCGTTCAAAGCGCGGCTTCTACGCGCGGAACTAAAATAAATATAAGAAATTTATTTTTCAACACTCCCGTGCGCAAAAAATTTCTTAAATCCGAAAATTACGAAAACGCCCTCATTATAGAATTCGTCACCCGCTACGCGCTGGCCCATCCCGAAATTAAATTCGCGCTCTACTCTTCCGGCCGCGAAGTGTTTATAACGAGGCGGAACTCTTCCGTAGAAGAGGTTATAGCGTCGGTATTTCCCGGAGCCATATCGTCGAATCTCATAAAAATCGATAAAAAGATCGATCTTGGCGAATACGGCCCGCTGGAAGTCAAAATCTTGATGACTCCGCCTCATATTACAAAGCCGAACGCCAGGTTCCAGTATTATTTTATCAACGGCAGGCCTTTTAAAAATAAAACCGTCGGCCACGCCGTTTACGAAGCATTTCAGCGTTATATTCCGCCGAGGCAGCATCCCGTGGTTTTCATGTTTTTAAATATGGCGCAGCGTCATGTAGACGTCAACGTGCATCCCACCAAAACCGAAGTGGCTTTCGCCTGCGAGTTCAAGATTCATGACGCGCTCAAAAACCTTATAAATGAAGGATTGATAACTTCCGACGTCATTCCGTCGAATCTGAAAATTGGCGAAACGCCCTTTTATACGCAAAATCCGGCCGCGGAAAAGAGCGCCGGCGAAGACGGACCGGAAAACGCCGCTTCATCGAAGGGTGAAGAAAAAGAGAATACCGGAAATTTGCTTTTCGATAGGGAAACCTATTTTAACCGGCCCGGAGCAGGGCGTTCGCTCGATATACAGTCTTCGAATTTTTACATCAACCGTTTTTCAAAGGAACGCGACGCCGAATTCGTCGCGGGCGGTCCGGCGGCCGGTGGAGGCGTGGCGGAGGGGCCGGCTGAAAAAAATCAATCGTCCGGCGCAAACGAAATTTTTAAGACGGGATTGAACATAAAAAAAATTCTAGGCCAGTCTTTCGACGCTTTCATAGTGGCGGAAGACGACGACGGCCTTCTGATAATAGACCAGCACGTGGCCGCGGAGAAGGTTTTTTATGAGAAAATACTCGCCGCGCTCGCAAGCGGCTCTTTTCATTCGCAGTCGCTTCTGGTGCCTCATATTTTCGATCTCACCATCTCCGAGTTCGAGATGCTGAAGAAAAATTTCGAGCTGTTTAAAAAATACGGTTTCGACGTCGAGATCTTTTCTAATAAGAGCATAGCGGTGAGGGCGCTTCCTGATTTTTTAGAAGGCGTGGAAGAAAAAAACATTGTATTCGAGATCATTTCGGCGGGAATCGAAGCCGGAAAAACCGACGAAAACTCGTTTTGCGATAAAATAGCCGCTCGCATGGCCTGCAAAGCGGCTATAAAAGCGGGCCGCGCCATAAATACCGAGACGGCCCGGATGATAATAAACGATCTTTCGGCGTGCAAAAACCCTTATTTTTGCCCGCACGGCAGGCCGATAATTATAAAACTGCCGCTGCGAGACCTTCTTTCGAAGTTCAAGCGGAGCCTTTAATTGTGTTTTATGCATAGTGAATCATGAAGAATTGATTATGGATTTTAAAGTTCCTTTAAACACTTATGTTAAAATGCTTTCGCAACATCCGGACGTGGTTCTTATACACCGCGGCGGCCGGGTGACTTTCGTCAACGACCATATTTTTCACCTGCTGGGCTACCTGCCCGCCGAAATGATCGGCAATAAAGTCGGCGATTTCCTGTCGGACGAATCGAAATATAAAATAAGCGGAAGCGCCGGCGCCAGGAAAATATTGAATGGCGAAGAATTAGAGCTTGAAGCGGTATGCAAGAGCGGCCGCAATAAGCATATCAGCGTTCGCTCCAGCGTCATAAACTATAACAATAAAAAATCCGTTTTATCCACCATTAACGATATCAGCGAGAAAAAGAACTTCGAAAGCATATTAAAATACTCCGAAAACAAGTTCAGCGCGCTTTTCGACGCTCTTAACGAAGCTGTTTTCATAGTCGAAATCGAAACGGGTGTAATCATCGACGCTAATTTAAAAGCCCAGCGCATGCTGAGGTCTTCTAAAAAAGAGATCGTAGGCCTGCATTATTCAAAACTCCATCCGCGCGAAGAATTCGACGATTACATAAAGAACTTCGAGTCCGGCGTTAACTTGCCCGATCGGATTTTCAAAAACATCCTGATTTCCTCGGGGGAGCGCGTCGAAGTTGAAATCAGCGCCAGCGTGGTGGAACTGGTTCCCGGCGTCACCGTCTTTCAGGGAATTTACCGCGACATCACCGACAGGAAAAAAAGCGACGAGCAGCTTAAAAATTCCCTGCGTGAAAAGTAAATACTGCTCAAAGAAGTCCATCACAGAGTGAAAAATAATCTTCAGATCATTTCGAGTCTTTTCGGCATGCAGCTGAAGAATATTAAAAATACTGAATATTCAAATCTTGTAAAGGACGCCCTCGGAAGAATCAAATCGATCGCTCTGATACATGAAAAACTCTACAGGGCCGCCAGTTTTTCAAAGATTAACTTTTCTGAATATATTCGCGAAATTATAACTTACATATCCAGGTATTATTTTAACGAATCCTGCGTCGTAAATTTTCATTACGCGATCGAAAACATAAGCCTCGATCTGGACCGTTCAATTTCGCTGAGCCTTATAGTCAACGAGCTGGTTACCAACTCCCTCAAATACGCTTTTGGCGATATGAACGAAGGGGATATTTTCGTTTCGTTCAACAAGACCGCCGACGGCGATTACGTTTTAAGAGTCAGCGACGGCGGCAGGGGTTTTAAAAACGCGCCGGATCTTTCGTTCCCTTCCACTTTCGGGCTCGGGCTCGTTTGCGACCTGGTAAAGGAAATCGGCGGTACGATAAAGTTTATAAACGGCCGCGGCGCTTCGTACGAAATCAACTTTAAAGATAAAAAGTAATAATAACAGGGGATTTTAAATGCCGGAAAATATTTTAATAGTCGAAGACAAGATAATAGTGGCGCGCGACCTTCAGCAATTGGTCGAAGGCTACGGTTATAACGTTATCGCGATAGCCTCCAGCGGAGCCGAAGCTTATTCAATCGCCGTCGAAAGACGGCCCGACCTCATTTTAATGGATATAATGCTCGGCGAAGGGGACGACGGCATCGAAACGGCCCTGAAAATTAAAGATAAGCTCGATGTCGCGATAGTTTACGCCAGCGCTTATTCCAACAGCGAAACTCTCATGCGTGCCGGAAAAAGCGAACCTTACGGTTATATCTTAAAGCCTTTCAACGAGCGTGAAATAAACACCACGATTCAAATGGCGCTTTACAAGCATAAAGCCGAAAAAATTATCAGGGAAAGCGAAAAACATTACAGGAACCTCTTTCAGAGCATTCACGACGCCATTTTCGTCTGGGAGATAAGCCACGAAGAGCCTCGCGTTTCAAAATTCATAGACGTTAACGATATAGCCTGCAGCCTTCTTTCTTACGGAAAAACCGAGCTCTTAAAGATGAGCTTTCTGGATATTATGGTTTCCGAACGTTTTAAAGATATAGACGATCATGCGGAAAGGCTTTTGATAGAACGCCACTATTCGCGCGAAACGGTCGTTCTGGACAGGCACGGGCGTAAAATACCGGTGGAACTCAGCTGCAGCGTGAACGATTTCAACGGCAAAACGCAGGTAATATCTATAATGCGCGATATCCGTGAAATTAAAAAAGCCCAGACTACTATACTCGAAGGCGAAGCCAGATATAAAAACCTCGTGGAGACAATACCGAACGGGCTTATAGAGCTTGATAACTCGGCTTCCGTGCTTTACGCCAACACTTCTTTATGCTCGATGCTCGGCCGCTCCTACGACGAAATTATCTCCAGGCACGCATGGGAATTTATATATAAGGACGACCAGGATTATTTTCAAAAATTTTTCCTTTCGATGTTAAAAGGAGATAAAAAACCCGAGCCGCTTATAATCAAATGCGTAAAAAAAGACGGCGCCATAATCGACGTGCAGGCCGACTGGAATTATAAGCTCGACGAACTCGGCCGCGTGGTGGGATTTATAAGCGTTATAACCGACATAACCGAAAAAATCAAGATCACCGGCGAGCTCAAAAACGCAAAGGCTATGGCCGAAGAGGCTAATAAAGCGAAAAGCGAATTTCTGGCCAATATGAGCCACGAAATAAGAACGCCAATGAACGGCATAATCGGAATGTCGCATCTGATGTTCAACACGGACCTCGACGCCGTTCAGCGTGAATACCTCGAGATGATAAAATTATCCTCGGACAATCTGCTGAGCCTGATAAACGATATACTTGATTTTTCAAAGATAGAAGCCAAAAAGCTGGAGCTCGAAAAGATCGATTTCCTTCTCAGGGATTCGGTGGAGCACACCGTGAAGGTGCTGATGTATAAAGCCATGCAGAAAGGCATAAAAGTATATATAAGCGTCAATCCGGCCGTTCCCAATTCGCTTCTCGGAGATCCCGGCAGGTTCCGCCAGATAATAAACAACCTGCTCAGTAACGCCATTAAATTCACCCAGCGCGGGGAAATTAATATAAAAGCCGATCTTGAGGCGAAAAGCGATAAGCGAGTCACCCTTCATTTTTGCGTTTCGGATACCGGCATAGGAATTCCGGCTGAAAAACAGACAAAAATATTCGATGCGTTCACTCAGGCGGATTCTTCCATTACCAGAAAATATGAAGGAACAGGTCTGGGACTTACCATAACCAAACAGCTCATCGAATTGATGGGCGGTAAGATATGGGTGGAAAGCGAGGTGGGGCGCGGAAGCTCGTTTCACTTTCTGGCCGATTTCGAAATAAGCTCCGCTAACCGCCGCGTGGCGCTCGCCGATTTCGAAATTCTTAAATCCAAAAGGGTTCTGATAGTCGACGACAATTTTACAAACCGGAAAATCCTGGATGAAACGCTTAAAAACTGGCATATGAATCCGGAACTGGCGTCGAGCGCGACCGAAGCGTTTAAACTTATAGAACGGTCCATAAAAGAAGGAAGACTTTACGATATAATGCTTTTAGACGTCAATATGCCCGAAATGGACGGCTGGGAATTCGCTTCGCGGGTCAGGCAGATACGCGAACTTAAAAACGTCAAGATAATAATAATGCCAAGCGCGGGGCTTCGCGGCGACATAGAGCACAGCGTCAAGCTCGGCATATCCGCTTACCTTATAAAGCCCGTAGTCGTGAGCGAACTCGAAGAAGCGATATTGATGATAATAGACGAAAAGCAGAACGATTCGCGCCAGCTGATAACGCAGCATTCGATACGCGAAAATAAACAACGGCTCAATATTCTTCTGGCCGAAGACGAAATAGTCAACCAGAAAATCGCCAGCAAACTGCTCGAATTGCACGGCCATGCGGTCACTATCGTGAGCGACGGCCTGGCCGCTTTTGAAAGTTATAAAAAAGATTCTTATGATATGATTTTCATGGACGTTCAGATGCCCGAAATGGACGGTATCGAGGCTACCGCCAAAATACGCGAATGCGAAGCCGGTTCCGGAAAGCGCATTCCCATAGTGGCTATGACGGCTTTCGCCATGAAAGGCGACCGCGACAAGTGCTTCGAAGCGGGCATGGACGCATACATTTCAAAACCGATCGAAATAGAGGAAATATTTAAAGTCATCAATAATTTATTTTCTTCGTTCAGTTCCGACAAAAATATGCTCAAGCCCAATTACGAAAAATACTCCCGCCCTGCTTTCGACGAAAAAATGTTTCTGGCCGGCCAGAAAAACGATCTGGTTTTTTCAATCGAGCTCGTCAATCTTTTCCTTGATAACGTGTCCGGGTATATGAATGAAATACGGTCTTCGATCGAGGCTTACGACCCCAGGTCTCTTAAAAAAGCAGCCCACATGCTTAAAGGGTCGGTCAAAAATTTTCACGCGCTCAACGCTTCCGAAGCCGCCCACGCTATCGAACTTCTGGCTATGAGCGAAAACTTCGGCGGCGTCGACGACGCTTTCAAGAGGCTCGAAAACGAAATAGAAAGACTCAAAAAAGATATGCGCTCTTTTCTCGAAAAAAATAAAAACTGATTTTAACTTATTCGCGGCTTGTTATAAAGTTTTAATTTACCGGCGCCGTTAATATTCCGTGATAATATTTTAATATAATCGGCGGAATTTCTTAACGGAAGAATCAGGAAGAATTAGAAATCTCATTGACAATGATGACGATTTTTGTTATAATTTTTTCAGTGCTTAATATTTCAGAAAGGCAGAGTGATTTTATGCAGCTTACCAGAGGCGCGGAATACGCTATCCGTGCGGTCCTCGACCTGACCGCAAACCACACAGGCCAGAAATCCGGCAAGGTCCAGCTCAAAGATATAGCTTCAAGAATGGACATTCCTGATGACTTTCTGGCGAAAATTTTCCAGATGCTCAACCGCTCGGGCATAATTAAATCTTACCGCGGCACCAAGGGCGGTTACGCCCTCGCCAGAGAGCCTAAAGACATAAATATTAAAGACGTCATTTACGCCGTGGACGGGCCGATAAGGCTCAACAAATGCCTCGCCGCCGAAGGGTGCGTCGAGGAATCCAGCTGTAAATATCAGCAGAAATGCGCTATCCACGACATCTGGAACGAAGCGCAGAGCTCGATGCTTAAAATTTTAAGCGGCGCAGATTTTCATTCGTTAAACCAGAAAATGCAGAACAGATAAATATTAGCATTTTTAAGTGCCATGCCGCTAAATTAAATATGAAAAAATAAATATGACAGAACAAAAAATAACTCCGTCACTGCTTTATAAATATAAGGCCGATAAGCGTAAAATTACCATGCTTACGGCCTATGATTTTTATTTCGCCAGGCTTATAGATGAATGCGGCTGCGATCTCATACTGGTGGGCGATTCCCTCGGTACCGTCATAATGGGTTACGAAACCACCGTTCCGGTTAACTTAGAAGACGTTATCCATCATTCGCGCGCCGTTAAAAAAGGCGTTTCGCGGGCGCTCGTCGTAGGCGATATGCCCTTTTTATCTTACCAGATTTCAAAAGAAGAAGCCATGCGCAACGCCGGAAGGCTTTTAAAAGAAGGCGGCGTGAACGCGGTCAAGCTCGAAGGCGGCGCCGAAATCGCCGAAACCGTTAAATACCTCACTTCTAACGGAGTGGCGGTAATGGGCCACGTCGGCCTCATGCCGCAGAGGGTGGACCAGCTTGGCGGCTATAAAACCCAGGGTAAAACGCCGAATTCGCGCAAGCGCGTCATGGACGACGCCCTGGCTATAGCCGCTAGCGGCGTTTTCGCTCTTGTTTTAGAAGGCGTCGAGCCGGGCCTGGCTTCCGAGATAACCGGCCGCGTCAAGGTTCCCACTATAGGCATCGGGGCCGGCCCCGGATGCGACGGCCAGGTGCTTGTAATATACGATTTATTGAATATGGCGCATTCGCCTCTTCCTAAATTCGTTAAAATTTTCGCCGACGCAGACAAGGTGATCAAAGAAGGCGTTAAAGAATATCTGTCCGAAGTCAGGGGCGGCTCTTTCCCGCCGGCTCGATAATTAAAAAGAAAGGCGAAACTTCGTTGATTAAAGTCATAACCACGATACGCGAAGCCGTAGAAACAATAAACGATATTAAAAAATCAGGGCTCAGCGTCGGATTCGTCCCAACCATGGGATATTTTCACGACGGCCACATCGAGCTTATGAAACGCTCCATAAAAGAGTGCGGCGAAACTTTCGTCAGCATATTCGTCAATCCTATACAATTCGCACCGGGCGAAGACCTGGCCAGATATCCCCGCGATCTGGAGCGCGATAAAACCATGGCCGCTTCGGCGGGCGTTAAATATTTATTCTGCCCGGGGGTTTCTGAAATGTATCCGGAAGGTTTTCAAACCAGGATTTCCGCCGGCCCGCTCGCTTCTGATTTTTGCGGCGCATCCCGCCCCGGCCATTTTGACGGGGTATGCACGGTCGTAGCCAAACTTTTTAATATAATAACTCCCGACCGGGCTTACTTTGGAATGAAAGACTACCAGCAACTCGTGGTCATAGAAAAAATGACCGAAGACTTAAATATGAAAGTTAAAATAGTCAGGTGTGAAACCGTCCGTGAAAAAGACGGGCTGGCTATGAGCTCGCGCAACTCCTACCTGAGTCCCGAAGAGCGTAAAGCCGCTCCGGCGCTGAAAATAGCGCTCGAAAAACTCGAGCTGGAAATAATCGAAGCCCGCGCTTCGGATTTTAAAGGGTTCGATATCGAAAAGGCCCTGGAGAGCCATAAAGCTTTTTTAACCGGCAGCGGATTCAAGGGCGTGGATTATCTGAAAGTGGCTTCGGCCGACACTCTCGCCGAAGCCAGAAACGCCGGAGACCTGCGTTCCGTCGATCGCGTTTTCATAGCGGCCGCGGCTTTCATCGGCAGGACGCGCCTTATAGATAACGCCGTATTCGATCTGGATAAAAAAAAGGTGAACGGCCATGAATAATAATTATTGCGCCTCTCCTACGGCCGATTTTTCAAAGCTCAACGAATGCTATATTCAGGTCCTTAAAATCAACCGCGCGCTTTTAAACGGCGGCTACAGGGCGGCGGCGCCTATCTTGAAAGACGCTGCGGCGGAAGTGACGTTTTTTTTCGGGGAAATGAACGTTTCGTTCGTTGAACTAATAGATAAAATACGCCAGCTCAAGCTCGAAATACTCGACAGCATTCCCCACGCGTCGAGGGTTTTCAATTCTAAAAGCGAATACTACGACAGATTGTCCGATGCTATTTACGAATACGTTTTTTCCGGCTTCGCGATCTGCATGCTCGAAAAAATAATTAAGAAAAAAATAACGGCCGGCCAGAAAAAAACTCTTATAAGCGCTTCGGCGGTCTGGGAAATTTTCACTTCGAAACTGGCCCTTTTCCGCCTGCCCCAGCAGCATAGCTTTTTAAACGATCCGGACAACGCCGATATCGCTTCCATGTTTAACCTCATGTTCGATTCGGTTTACGAAGATTTAATGAAAGATATAACCGGTCTGGGCGATTTAAAGCACAATATAGGCTTATTCGTGCGCGAAGTGATCGAAAAATCTTTGATAGAAGGAATGCTCCTTTTTATATCTTATGAAGAAGTTAGACGTACTGCAAATAATTAACCGGCCGTCAGTTACCGGCGGAATGGAATTATACACGTTAAACCTGGCCCGTGAATTAAGAAAATCAGGCCATAACGTGACTTTCGCGCTTAGAAACGGCACCGAGTTTCACTTCGCCGCCCGGGCCGAAGGCTTTGAAATCATCCCCATAACGCGCGGCGGAGCGTTGCAGCCGTATAACATTTATTCAATTTCACGCTTCCTTTTTAAAAATAAGTGCGACATACTTCATGCCCATACCGGAAACGACTACTGGCCGCCGCTTCTGGCGAAATGGCTCACGTTTTCGTCTAAAGCGCGCGTATTCGTTACGCGCCATATTTTATCGGCGCCCCGAGGCTTTTCGTCGAAATTTTATTTTCAGCATGTAAATACCGTATGCGTTTCAAAAGCCGTCTACCAGACTATGCAAAATTTCAGCGCGCACGGGTCTAAAATGAAGATGATTTACCCCGGAATTGTGCTGGAAAATTTCAGGCCGGCCCAAACGGAACCTTCATACGCAAAAAAGTTCGATTTTCGCGAAAGCGACTATGTTATAGCCGCCATGCATAAATGGTTCGAAAAGACATTCGTCATACTCGAAAACATCCTGCGGGCATTCGGCGACGTTAAAATTATAATCGCCGGTGAATTGAAAAAGAACGAAATCGCCATGATAGAAAACTCGCCCTATAAAAACCGCATTTTTATATGCGGCGTTATTAAAAATATGGCCGAATTCTACAGCTCGGCGAACATGTTTTTATTTCCCAGTTTCGACGAGGCTTTCGGCCTTGTGGTGGCCGAAGCCATGGCCATGGGGCTTCCGGTCTTGACCGCCTCCACCGGCGGAGCTTCTGAAATTTTCGAAGACGGCTCCTGCGGCTATAAAATAAATATAAACGATACGGCGGGGTTCGTTTCCGCGGTTTCTAAAATTAAAAGCGATCCGACCCTTGCCGGACGGCTCGGAGCTGCCGGAATGAGACTCGCCGGAAATTACGATATGGCCTTAATGGCCGTCGAAATGCAAAAAGCTTATTATGAAAGCCTGGGCTGATTTTTTTTGAAGGGAAGGGCCTGATATGGGTAAAAAAACGGTTTATTATATCATGATTGCCGCCGGGGCCGCGTTCATACTTTTAGGCCTGCTTTTTCTGATAGCGTCCATGACAAATCCCGCCAGAATGAATATAGCCGCGGTTTCGGGTTTTATAGGCGCCGCGCTCATGTATTTTTCGTTTTCAGCCATCGCGCATATCAACTTTAATTCGCCCGATAATCTTGCCGCTCTTATACTGAAGATCGCCCGAAAAAACAACGGTTATTTTACCGCGGCCGAAGTTATCGCGCGCCTTAATATAACCGCGGAAAAATTCGACGAGGTTATAGATTATATGCTTCGCGGCCGGATGGCGTCCGAAGAAACCCGTGACGGCGCCATAGTTTATAAAACCGATTCGGCCGGTTCGACCGTTAAGCGAAAATGCGAATTTTGCGGCAGCGAATTTAACGTCCGCGATTCGCTTACCAGCTGCCCGAGCTGCGGCGGCAATGTAAAAATGAAATAAGCCTCTGCCGCCCGGTTTAAAACCCGTACCGTTGACATCCGCGCCGTTTTAATTTATAATATATAAAACCTTTTTTAACGAATCGCAACAAAGATAGTTTCATTTAATCAAAATCAAATACGGAGGGGTTATGAAAAAATTAGTGTTATGCCTTTTAGTCCTTTCAATGGTTATCTGCCTGCCTTTTTCTCACGCCGACGCCCAGCAGGGGAAAAAAGCATGGACGCTTCTGCTATACTTCGTGCCTGACGAAAAGATCGAAAACAGCCTTATAGGCAATATTAACGATATCGCTAAGGTCGGCTCCGGCCAGGATTTAAACATTGTTTTAATGTTCGACTACGCGAGCTCCAAACCTACCACCTATTATTATATCGACCGCGGCGGCGTAAAGAAAATCAAGGAACTCGGCGAAACAAATATGGGCTCACCCCAGGTTTTCTACGATTTTATTAAATTCGGCATGACCAATTATCCAGCCGAACATTACGCGCTTATTATCAACAGCCACGGCTCAGGCTGGGAATCTTATTACGGCGGCGGCTCGGTCGCGACCGGCGTTCAGCTCGATTCTCAGATCGATATCAACCCCGCATATCAGAGGCCTTTTAATTTCGACGGCATTAACCTTTCAGATTTAGACCGCGCCATAGCATACGACGACGATCCGTCGGACTGCCTCACTTTAAAAGAACTCAAAAAATCCATCGGACTTGCATGCAAAAATTTTAACGCTTCCAAAAAACTCGACATATTCATAGCCGACGCCTGCCTTTTTGCAATGATAGAAGCCGCTTACGAAATGAAAGACGCCGCTTCCGTAATAATGGGCTCCGAAAGCACCATCCCCGGCACCGGCCTCGATTACCGCACCATCGCTTCCGAACTGACTAAAAACCCCGCGATAAACGCTTTCGATCTTTCAAAATCGATAGCTAAATCGTTTACCGCTTCCAGCTACGGAGACAATATTCTCGTTGGCATCAATACCGGCGCTATAGAACCTCTCGCCGCGGCATTTTCGGACATGGCCTCGAAGCTGCTAAAAGTATCGGCCAAACGCTCTTTCAGCGGCGTATCAAAAATCGGCGACGTCGATAAATACTCCGATATCATGGATATCGCCAATTGCATAATCAATAAAGAAATTTCATTCGCTTCCGATCCCGCTTACCCCGAAGCCGCCAATCAGGCTAAAATAGTAAAAGAAAAACTCAACGAGGCGCTCTGCGCTTATTCCGCATCCGGAAGCTTCAGAAACGGTTTCGGCGGCATATCGGTTTACTGGCCCGATAAAACCAGGTATCCCAAGTATAAAGCATTTTATAAGGCGCTCGATTTTTCCGGTAAATTCCAGTGGGACGAGTTTCTCGACAGCCAGCTTTTAGGTCTTGCCCCTCAGGCCGCCCCCGCGCGCGGCGGAGTCAACGCTCTCGTAAGCGAACTCGACGGCGCTTTTTTCTCCATAAGGCAGAATTCGGCCTTGAATGAAAAATCAAGCGTATCAAACGAATCGGCTAAAATCGAATACTTGAAAAAAGCCATAGTCGACGGCGCGGTTAAATCGCATAAGACCGGTGACTATAAAACCGTTCACGAAACGCTGCGTGAAATAAGAAACGCAAAATCCATCGATACCGCCACTAAAAATAAGATGATAAACGACCTGAAACAGGGCGTCGGACCGATCGATAAATAAAAAATACCCGATAAATCTTATATAGCTTTTTCAGCCGCGCGCTGAATTAAAAAGACAAAAGCGCCCGTTAAAAGGCGCTTTTGTCTTTTATTATACCGCCTTTGTTTTAGCGGGGGTTGCGGCACTTGACATAAAAAAATCTTTGTTGTATAATGCAATAAATTTAATCAGGAGGTTGTTTAATGGAACAGAACCAACTATCGAACAGTTTCTTCAAACTGGCGTCGTTCACCCTTTTAATCCTTTCTATAGCCATCTTCTTCGGCTCGATATTCTTCACCGCTTATTATTTCGAAAACGCTAACAGCCCTCAGCAAATCGCTACGTCGATCGATCTGGTCAATAAGGCTTTCCTTACCTCGATATTCGTTTTACTTTTCGCAGTTATCATGAACATCAATTACGTTATCAAACTGCTCGAAGCAAAAGATAAAAAAGAATAGCCCGAATATATTAATTAATCAGATTTATACCTTTAATTAACGGACTCGATATTTTTAAATCATATATTTTAATTTTAGTTAATAAATTAAATTGTATGATTTATTTTTTTTGTTTGAAATAAATTATTGAATGAACCGGCCTCTCATGCCCCGGAAGCGCGAACGGACTCAAACCGCCCGCCGGCCTGTTCATTACGGCGCCGTTGAGGACTATAGTCGAAGAACCGCCGCCGTCGAGGTTTATGGCTTTTACCGCCCCGAGCCTTATCAAAAGTTTAGCGAGCTCAACCTGGCTCATCCCTTCTACCATTTCATGCCTTCCTTCTATTACGGCGCATATTATTTTTTTATCGGCCGTCAGCGCGACCGCGGTGCGAGGATTTTTTGAATTAACCGCTTCCGCGCTTGCTTTGAGCGATGCCGGAATTTCGGAATTGTAAACGAGCATCGGTTTGGTCTGGATATAATCTTTTAATGCGGCTTTTTTTTCGGGCTTCATGGCCTTAAACTCGGCGGCCCTGATTATGTCGGCAGCGCTCCCGCCGCCGACGCAGAAATAAGGGTAAAGATCGTGCCTGACGGCGTCCGGATATACTTTATAATCCTTGCATATGCGGCCGACGGAATATATTTTTTCGTTGATATCGGCAAAATAGCCGCCGTTTATGGCTAGAACCGCGCCGATTTTTCCGGCGGCTTCCGACGTCCTGGCGAGCCCGGAATCGAAGTGGATTCCGGCTTCGAGCTCCGGCCCGGGAGTCACCGCGGCGATATGCAGCTTGTTTTTTGTTCTTGCGCTGGACGCGCTTATGAATTCGATTATACGCTTTCCGCCGGTTCCTTCGACGCTTACCTCGTAGCCGATCTCATAGCCTTCTTCGATAAGCGCTTTTTTGATAAAGCTTCTTTTTAAACCGCTTTCCGCGCCGCGTTCTTCGTTAACCGCCGCTACGGCCGCGATATAAAATAAAACCAGCATCACCAGCCAGGGGCTGTTTTTTTTGATGAATTTATACATTAACGTTCACTTTTACCGATCGATAAAATATTTTATAAGCCTTTTACAGCTGCCTGAGACACTCGAAAACCTTATCCATTATATTGTTTTCTATAATCAGGCATACCCTGATATGGTTTTCGCCTGACGCGCCGAACGCCGCTCCGGGGACCGTGGCGATGCAGAACCTGTCCAGCAGAATATTAGAAGCTTCGAGCGAATTTTTCGCGAATTTCGACGTGTTGAGCATTCCGTAAAAAGTGCCCTGCGGGCGGATCCATGAAAAGCCCGGAACGTTTTTTATTTTCGCGTCGAAATAGTCGCGGCGCGTTTCATATAATTTATTGAGCTTCGGCAGAAAATCCTGCGGGCCCGTCAGCGCTTCGAGCGCCATATACTGGCTTACCGACGCCGCGCTGGACGCGCTGTGCTGCTGAAGCTTTATCATGTTGGAAACGATGTTTTTTGGCGCGGCTATATAGGCTATCCTGAGGCCGGTCATGGCGTAAGATTTGGAAAAACCGTTTATGAGTATCGTGCGCTCGCGCATGCCGTTGATTTCGGCCATGGAGGTGAATTTGCGCCCGTCGAATAAAATCTTTTCGTAAATTTCGTCGGATATTACGAATATATTATGCTCCATGGCGATTTTAGCGAGCTCTTCGAGCTCGGATCTGTCTATAGCCATTCCCGTTGGATTGCAAGGGTTGTTTATTATAATGGCCCTTGTTTTTGGCGTTATGCGTTTTTTAATTTCGCTTATATGTATCTTGAAATTTTCTTCGGGCTTCGTAGGAACAGGTACGGCCACGCCTTCGCATAGATTTACCATGTCTTCGTATGAAAGCCAGCTCGGATCTATCAGGAGCACTTCGTCGCCCTTGTTTATGAAAGCCAGAAGCGCATATAAAATGGCCTGCTTTCCGCCCGGCGTCACGAAAATTTCGGTATTGGGATCGTAAGATACGCCGTTTTCGTTTTTTAATTTGTTGGCTATGGCTTCGCGCAGCTCTAAAATTCCGCGGCTGTTGGTGTAGCGAGTATAGCCTTTTTTCAGCGCTTCTATGCCTGCGTTTACTATATTTTCAGGTGTTTTTATGTCGGGTTCGCCCCAGGAAAGGTCTATGACTTCTTTTCCCTGCTTTTTAAGGGCGGCCGCTTTTTCCGCGACCGCGATCGAAGACGAGTTTTTTAAAACTAAAAGCCTGTCGGCATATCTGATATCCGCCATTTCATATCCCCCACTTTATTTTTACGAAAACGCGCGACTATATGTATATTGCGCGATACGCGATATTTTAGAAAAATACTTAATACTAAATTGTATTATCTTGATTAACTAAAAGCTTAACAAAAATTAACGATTATGTCAATGAAATGTTGATATTTCATATAAATTAATCCGGCCTAAGAAAGGCCCGATACCGTTCCCGAATCGTCGATATCTATTTTCATGGCGGCAGGCTGCTTCGGAAGCCCCGGAAGAGTCATCATTTCCCCCGCCATCGCCACTATGAAACCCGCGCCGCACGAAGGACGAACTTCGCGTATCGTAAAGGCGAAACCTTCCGGCGCGCCGTAAACGTTTGGAGTGTCGGTCGTTGAAAGCTGGGTTTTTGCGATATTAACCGGAAGGTTTGAAAACCCTGATTTTTCAAGATTGGTAAGGCATTTTTCCGCTTTGGGAAGAATTATCACGTTACCCGCATGATAAACCTTTCTGGCTATGGTTTCTATTTTTTCCTTGAGCGGGGCCGAATCCTCATAAAGCATCCTGAAATTTGACGGCTCGTTCGCCGCTTCCACGGCGGCGCGCGCAAGAGCCTCTCCGCCTTCTCCGCCCCTGGCGGCTACTTCTGAAATTTCGGCCCTTACGTTAAATTCCTTTTCGCATCCGTCTTTGACGAATTTCAACTCGCTTGCGTCGTCGTCGGGGAAACGGTTAATAGCTACCACGGCCGGAAGACCGTAAAGCTTTATCGTGCCGATATGCCGGGCCAGATTTACCATGCCGCGCTCCAGCGCCTCTAAACTTTTTTCCGTTTTTATTTTGTCTTTTGCCATGCCGCCGTGCATCTTAAGCGCCTTGAGAGACGCCACTATCACTACCGCTGAAGGCTTTATATCCGGATTCTGCCGGCAGACTATATCGAAAAATTTTTCCGCTCCCAGATCGACGGCGAAACCGCCTTCCGTGACCACATAATCGGCAAGCTTTAACGCCGCGCGTGTGGCTATGACGCTGCTGTTGCCGTGAGCTATATTGGCGAACGGCCCGGCATGCACGAACGCAGGCTGGCCTTCGCAGGTCTGAACCAGATTAGGCTTTATGGCGTCTTTTAACAACATCGCAATCGCGCCGACACATCCGAAATCTTTTGCGTAAACCGGATCGCCCTTTTTTGTGGCGGCCATTAAAATATTTCCTATACGCTCCTTGAGATCGCGCAGGTCTTTCGAAAGAGCCAGTATGGCCATTATTTCAGAAGCGGCGGTTATGTCGAACCCCGATTCGCGCACGAAACCGTTAGTCTTTCCTCCCAGGCCGCAGACTATATTTCTGAGCTGACGGTCAGAAACGTCTAAAACCCTGTTCCATGTTATGGACTCCGGCATTATATCGAGCTCGTTGCCCTGATAAATATGATTGTCGCAGATCGCCGCGAGCGAATTGTGCGCAAGACCCACGGCATGTATATCGCCTGTGAAATGCAGATTGATATCGTCAGATGGAAATAATGACGCCTTCATCGTGCCGGTTGCGCCGCCCTTTACGCCGAATATCGGCCCGAGCGAAGGCTCGCGAAGACAGAGATGGACCTTCTTGCCTATGTGGCCCAATGCCTGGGTGAGCCCTATCGAAGTTACGGTTTTTCCCTCGCCGAAAGGCGTCGCGGTTATCGCGCTCACGAAAATAAGCTTCCCGCTAGGCCTGTCTTTGATTTCATCCATTATATCCAGCTTGATCTTCGCCTTATAATCGCCGTATTGCTCTACAAATTTTCTTTCTATGCCGGCTTTGTCCGCGACCGATAAAATATGCTGCATCAATAATCTCTCCCGCAAAATATTAACGCGCAATAAATGCGCGTTTTATTATCCGTATGTTGATTTTTTAACTAAATAACTTTTTTCATAATATAACAAAAAAAGATCGTGTAGTCAATAATTTTTAAATTTTTAACTAAATATGCTTTTTCATTTTTGAGCCGGTTAATTATAAATTTTTCCGCTCTTTTTTCTTTTTTTTGATAAGGGAAGGCGAGAGGCCAATGGCCCCTCCCTTCCCTTAAAATCCCTTCCAACCCCAAACTAGCCTGACGCTCTATTTCTGTGAATTGCCGCCTTTTCTGCCGGCGCTTTAATTCAGGTGTGCTTTTTTCTTATGTAGCACTAATTCTTTTTTGATGTTCCTTTATTTTTCTTAACTGCCAAAATTTATTTTACACTCAGCTTTCTTTTTCTCTTTATTT
>JAKPTH010000527.1 GCA_029571125.1 bacterium | reverse complement strand
GCTTCGGAAAAAAAATCTAAAATAGTCACCAACTCCATGGGCGTCGAAACTATCGTGCCGTCTTTCGATGTTCAAACCGGTAAAGCCGTTACGATTATCGGAGCGAGCGTTTTGCTGTTTTTAACCGTAGTGATTATAGCTATGGGCGTCGTAATAATTAATCCGGGCGAACGCGGCGTCGTTTTCAATATATTCACCGGCGTTTCGTCCAACATACTAGGCGAAGGCATTCATATCGTGGTTCCGGTCATCAATAAGGTTTTCCTTTATGACGCTAAAAGGCAGGAATATACTATGTCCGGCATTAAGAATGACGGGGGCAAATCTTTCGACGACGATTCGATGTGGTCGCCCACCAGAGAAGGCCTTCAGGTCGGGCTGGACGTCACCTGCTGGTTCAAGATAGACCCGGTCAAGCTGCATATACTTCATCAGACTCTCGGCCAGCGCTATGCCGAAACAACCGTAAGGCCGGCTATACGCTCGGTCCTGCGTTCTGTCATAGCGGGCTACTCAATAGTCGACGTTTATTCTGAAAAGCGCACGCTTATACAGAAGGACGTTTTTGAAAAATTAAGAAATTCGCTGGCTAAAGACAACATAATAATAGAAGAGCTGCTCTTGCGCGACGTCCGTTTCCCGGTCGAGTTCACCAAATCCATCGAAGAAAAGCAGGTAGCCCAGCAGGCCGCCGAGCGCATGAAATTCATACTTGAAAAAGAACAGCGCGAGGCCGAAAGAAAAGTCATAGAAGCCGAAGGGCAGGCCAAATCGATCAAAATAATCAACGAAGCTCTGGCTCAGAACAATAGCTACCTTGAATATTTAAAGGTCAACAAGCTCGTTGAAAACATAAAAGTCATGGTCGTTCCGAGCGGTACCAACACTCTTATAGACCTTAAATCCATGGAAAACGCCGCCAAATAAATTTATTGACGGGACTGCGGAAATCCATCCTAGAAAGTTGATTTTAATGAGCAACCCAACGCTTGCCTATAGAATATTGAGCGTCGAGGCCGTAAAAAAAATCTCGGTCGCAGCGCTTAACGGTTTGATAAAATTTTTAAATATTCTGAGTGAAAAAAATGCTTTCAAGGCGGCCGAACTTATGGGCCTGATGTTTTATTACTTCGGTTCAAAAACTCGCGCCGCCACGATCGGCTCCATCAAAACCGCGTTCGCCGGGATCAGCGATGAAAAGGCCCGCGGAATAGCTCGTTCCGCGTTTGTCAACCAGAGCAAAAATCTGGTGGAGCTAATGCGCTATCCTTCGCTGAAAAAACGCGACATAAGCCGGAAAATAAAGTTCGAAGGGCTCGAAAACCTTACTTCGGCGCTTGCGCGCGGAAAAGGCGTAATTCTTCTGGTGGCCCATATCGGAAATTGGGAATTGCTGGGAGCGGTATGGGGACTTCTGGGGCACAGAGTGTATTCGTTTTTCCTCGACGCCCGCATCGACGCCATCGGGAAGCTTTTAAACGATTTGCGCGAATCGCGCGGCATAAAGCTGATTCCACGCGCCGAACTCAAAAAATCGGTGCAGTGCCTCCGTGAAAATGCTTTGCTCGGCGTCATCGCCGATCAGGACGGCGGCGAAAACGGAGTGTACACTAAATTTTTCGGCCGCACCGTTTCGGCGCCCAGAGGGCCGGCCGCCCTGGCGCGTAATACCGGCGCCACCATACTTCCCAACTTTTTAATCAGAAACTCCGATGGAACATATACGATGATAATGCAGAAACCGATCGTTTTTAAAAAAACGTCCAGCAAGGAAGCGGACATTAAAAATTATACCGACCGGTTTCTGGAGATTTATGAAAAAATGATCGGGCAGTATCCCGAGCAGTGGCTGTGGATGTATGACCGCTGGAAAGAAAGGCGCCACGTAACTGCTTATCTTAAGGAACTCGAAGCCGGCTCCGCCGGGCCCGAAAGCGTAAAAAAACTTTGACTCCTCCGCCGGAGCGCGTTTGAAACGCTCCGCCGCGGAGTGTTGACAATTCATTGAAGATGGCTGTTATGGACAATTTAGTGCTTTATATATACAATTTTATTCTTCACGTTTCATTTTTAACGCTTTTGCCTTTGCTGGTCGTGGCTGCGCCCTTTACAAGGCGTTTGAGGGAAGGGTTCTTCAATTACTTCGGACTTTTAAGCCGCGCCCAGCGAGATTTTTTGAAAGGCGCGCAAAAGGCGGGCGGCCGTTTTTACTTGATACACGGCGTTTCGGTCGGTGAAATAAAACTGGCGGGCGCGGTGATCGAAGAAATTTTAAAACGCGATCCTGCGGCTTATTTCGCGCTCACCTCCACTTCCCCGGAAAGCGTCTTAACCGCCTCTAAAATACAGCCGGCCGGGCGAGTAATGCCGCTCTATTTTCCTATCGATATACCGCTTTTTTGGTCGTTTTTTTTAAAAGCCGTAAAACCCCGCGAAATTTATATACTCGAGGTGGATCTTTGGCCGAATTTTATCATAGCTGCGGCGGTCCGGGAGATTCCGGTATACCTTTTGAACGGAAGAATTTCAGATAAAACTTTTAATTTTTACTCTAAAATTCCCCGCTTCGCCCGTTCTTTGTTTTCGCTGCCGGCCATGTTTTTTATGCAGAGTTCTTCGGACCGCGAAAAAGCGGTAAAGCTCGGCGCGGACGGTAAAACTTCCATTGTAGCGGGCAACATGAAGTTCGATACGGCCGTTTCGCCTGCCGATCCCGCTAAAATAGCCGAATTGAAAAATGCTATCGTTTCGTCTTTCGGAAGCGACGAATACGGCCTTGTTATATGCGCCGGCTCCACTCATCCGGACGAGGAAGAGATGCTCCTGGATATAATTTCGGCTTGCGCGGCGCGCGGGGGCGAAGGCGGAACGCTTCTCATTATAGCCCCTCGCCGAGTGGAGCGCGCGGACGATATAGCTGCGATGGCGATAAAAAGAGCGGGCAGGGAAAATGTAATTAAGTTTACCGGTTTTTCCGGCGGCGCTTTTCCGCCCGTCCGAGAATCCGCCGCCGGAAAAGCGTCTTCGCCGGACGTGCTCGTCATAGGCTGCATGGGTTACCTCAGCGCGGCTTATTCGCTTTCGGACGCGGCTTACGTGGGCGGAACGCTTTCCGCCGCCGACATAGGCGGACATAATATAATAGAGCCGGCCGCGTTCGCCGTACCGGTGATTTTCGGCAAAAATGTCAGAAATTTCAGGGATGCCGCTTCGGCGCTGCTCGAATCGCCCGGCGTTATAATGGCGGGAAGCGGCGATGAACTGAAAATCGCTCTGGAAAAGCTTTTTGATCCTCAAAAAAGGCGGGAACTGTCTTGCGCCGGCGTAAAAACACTGGAAATAATGTCCCGGAACTCAAACGTCACAAAAAGGATATTTTCTATTATTAAAGGATAGTAAAGGAAGAACGATGAAGGACAATAAAAAGAAATTTCATATAATAACTTTCGGCTGCCAGATGAATGTCGCCGACAGTGAAATGATCGCCGGCGCGCTTATGAAGCTCGGCTACGAAAAAACCGACTCCAAAAGCGAAGCGGACCTCGTGCTGATAAACACCTGTGCGGTACGCACCAAGCCCGAAGCCAAAGTTTATAGCCATCTCGGAGACCTTATAAAGCTCAAGGACGTAAATCCTTCTTTGATAGTAGGGATTTGCGGATGCGTGGCGCAGAAAGAACGCGAAAATATCATAAAGCGTTTTCCATATGTAGACCTGGTTTTCGGGCCGAAATCGATCGGCGAGCTGCCAAGGCTTCTCGAGCTGGCCGATAAAGCGGTCGCTAAAAAGCTCAAGATACTAAGTGAAATGAAGTCGCAGGGAAACGAAAAGGCGAATTTAAAAATGAGACGCAAGTTAAAAGGCGCGCGCATATACGGCGATTTTGAAAATACCGGCGACAATCTGCCTGAAAAGGACGTGGCGCGCGAATCCAGCTTTAAAGCCTACGTCACGATAATGCGCGGCTGCAACAATTTCTGCTCATATTGCGTCGTGCCGTATACCCGCGGCCGCGAGCAGTCGAGGCCTTTCGATGTTATCTTAAGCGAAGTCAGGCAGCTGGTCGAATCGGGTTATAAAGAGATAACCCTTCTCGGCCAGAACGTGAATTCTTATAACGGCGGAGGCGGAGAAACGTTCGCCGACCTTCTTGAAAAGATCGACGCCATTGAAGGCAGGTTTTACGTGCGGTTCATGACGTCGCATCCTAAAGATCTTTCCGACAGACTTATCGACGTAATGGCTTCGGCCCGGCACGTCGCCCCGCATATTCATCTGCCGTTCCAGTCAGGGTCCACCCGCATTCTCGAGCTTATGAACCGTAAATATACCCGCGAACACTATCTCGGGCTTATCGATAAAATTAAATCCAGGATTCCCGGAGTGACTCTTACCACCGACGTTATAGCCGGCTTCGCCCAGGAAACCGAAGAAGATTTTAACGACACCGTGTCGCTTTTAAACTTCGTCAGGTTCGATTCGGCCTTTTTATTTTTTTATTCCGAGCGCGAAGGGACTGCGGCCCTTTCGATCCCCGGCGCGGTGCCTCTCGAAACCAGGCTCGAGCGGCTTGAAAGGCTCGTTAAAATACAGATGGACATAACTTTTGATATCAACCGTTCCATGGCCGGAGAGATACACGAAGGCATCGTAGAGGCTCCGGCGCCAAAAAGCAAAAAAGAACTGAGTATCAGGACTTTTGATAATCATGTCGTTATAGCCCGGGCGCCTGCGGCCGGCATTGACTTTATAGGCAGTTTCGTTAAGGTAAAAATAACCGAAGGTTTTAATTTCGTGTTAAAAGGCGATATAATAGAGTATTAAACGTCGCAGCTTCATTTGATCGGCGGAGATTATGGATTTTTACTCGTATTTTTCATTTTTTGCGGCAATAATATATGTTTATCTGGGACTGTACGCTTTCGCCCTGGATAAAAAGTCGCCTTTGAACCGGGCTTTTATTTTAATGTGTTCCGCCGTTGCTTTTAAAAGCTTTTTCGCCGTGATGGTTTATAATTCAACCATCGTTAGCGAATGCCTTTACTGGCATAAAATAGCGGATGTCGGCTGGACCCTTTTCCCCGCGGCCGCGCTGACTTTTTTTATGACTCTTACCGATGCCGGACATTTGCTGTCGAACAAAGCCTTTATTTTTTACGTTTATTCGCCATGGATTATTTTTAATTTTAAGTCTTACACCGGCGCCATCGATTCGATGGTCGCTTTCAAACCGAGCGATTACTACGGCTTTCATACTTTTAACAATTCTTCGCCCAATGCGATAGATTTATATTTTGTCGTTTACTCTGCCATCTGCATTTATTTTCTATATAAATGGATGAAAACTAACCGGTCTAACAGAGCGATAAAGCAGTCCGCAGTTTTGCTGGCGGCTACCGCGGCCACTCTGGCGGCCGGAATAGTAACCGATATCGCCCTGCCTCTTACGAATTTTAAAGAAGTGCCGCTGATGGCTCATATTACTATATTGATATGGTTTTTTGGAGTCTGGTACGCTATAAGCCATTATAAACTAATGACTCTTACGCCGGCCGTCCTTTCTGAAGAAATTATATCGGGCATAATGGACTTCGTCGTTATTACGAATCCCGGATATGCGATAACGTTCGTAAATGGAAGAGTTTGCGATGTCTGCGGCATGAGCGCGAATGAGCTTATCGGCCGCGGCATATCCGAGCTGGTCGATATGGATATTTCAAAAACGTCATTTCTTGCCGGCGTAAAAAATTTCAAAACCGTCGAAACGTTCGAATCCAGGCTTAAAACCGTCGTGAACGGCGACATTCCCATAAAGATAGTTCTTACGTCGATCTATGACGAATGGAAAGACTTGAAAGGTTATGTATTTTGCGCGAGCGACGAACGGCTCACCAAAAGGCTTGAATTTGAAATCCAGGAGCAGAATAAAGTAGAAAAGGAACTTTTTTTAAGCAAGCTTAAATATCAGCAGCTGGTTAATTCGCTGCCTCAAATAGTCTTTGAAACGGATTTAAGCGGGCGTCTGACTTTCGTCAACCGTGCGGCCTATGATTTTTTCAAATACGACAAATTCGATTTTGACGGCGGCCTTAACGTCATTCAGATGATTCATCCTTCGGACGTTGAAAGGGCCGTGAAAAATATGGCGGAGATAGTTTCTTTAAAAAGGCCGCCGGACCCTTCAGGCCGTGAATATCTTATGATGCGTAAAGATAATACGACTTTTCCAGCCGTCGTTCATTCATATTTAATGATAACCGATAACCGGCCGAGCGGAATTTGTGGAATAATAGTGGATATAACCGAATTGAAAAACGCCCGCGAGCGGCTTGAAAAAATAAACGACGAACTGGATTACAAGGTAAAGGAACGCACGGCTGAACTCGCTCTTACAAACGAAAAATTAAAAAATGAAATCATCGCTCGAGAAAAAATGGAAGCGGATATCATAAAGGCCGCAAAAATTGAATCGTTAGGAATAATCGCCGGCGGAATCGCCCATGATTTTAATAATATGCTCATGGGAATACTGGGAAATTTATCCCTATTAAGAACGCGCGTAGAAAACGACGTAAAAGCGATTGAAATGATCAAGCGCGCAGAGGAAGTGTCTTTTAAAGCGAAAACCCTTACCATGCAGCTTTTGACGTTTTCAAAGGACAACAAGCCTCTGACAAGGCCCGTAATAATTGGCGACATGCTTAAAAATACAGTATCGTTTACGCTGCGCGGCTCTAACGTGAATTGCAGGTTTTATTTCGAAAAAGACCTGCCTTGCGCTGAAATCGATGAAGGCCAGATGAACCAGGTTTTCACCAATCTCGCCATTAACGCCATGCAGGCCATGCCGTCTTCGGGCGGGCTTTTAGAGATCAGCGCCGGCAATTTCGAGGTTAGCGATCAGCTTTATTTGCCGCTGAAAAACGGCAGATATGTTAAGATAACTTTTAAAGATAACGGCGCAGGCATCAGCGCGCAAGACCTTCCAAAATTATTCGATCCCTATTTCACCACCAAGTCAAAAGGAACGGGATTGGGCCTTACGTCGGCTTTCGCTATCGTCAGAAAACACGGCGGAATTATAACGGTTGATTCAAAACCGGGCGAAGGCGCTGCGTTTTGCCTATATCTTCCCATTTCGTCCGCGTCCGGCGCCGCTGCGCTCGATGACGACGACGAACCAGTAAAGCGTCTTAGCGGAAGAGCCCTTTTACTAGACGATGAAGTGTTTATAAGAGAAGCGGTCGGCGAAATTTTAACTACTTTCGGAATGAGCGTCGATTGTTGTAAAGACGGATCTGAAGCCATAGAATTGTATAAAAAATCAATGAATGAAAATAATAAAT
>JAKPTH010000494.1 GCA_029571125.1 bacterium | reverse complement strand
TGCTAGATAACACAAATTTAGAGACGTTTGTTATCGACCCGCGCAAGATGCGCTCTCTGATTGATCCTGGCCGTCACATAAAAGATCCTGATGAATATTTGGCTGAAAACGGCCTCGATGCTTTACATAAATTTTTAATGGAGGAGCCGGAAAGTGCTTCCAGGTGGCTGGCCCGACGTCTGGCGGATAGGCACGACATTAATAACGATATTCAAAAATATGAATATTTAGGTGAAGCTAGTGATCTATATGTGAAATTAAGAAGCAATAACTGCAGGTACGCGATGGACTTTTTAACCGTGATAGCATCGACGACCGGCTATCCTGTGGAGCATATTTTGGGCGAGTTCGAAAATCATCGTGCTTTACGCATGGACGCTGAAATGCGAGAAGAAGTGGAAAAACTGTTACGAAGTTATAGTGGTAGCGTCGCTCTCGAATTGTTCGAAGAGGGTTTAAGGAACATAAGGTTGAAGTATTCGTCAGACGGTATTGAACCCCACTTGAAGTTTGATTTCGAAGAGATTCTGGGGCAGATGCTAGCCGAAGATATGACCGGGTTGAAGACAGGATTCAAATGTTTCGATGGAACGGAAGAAGTTGAAAAATATAGAATAAAGCAAGGGGGAATAAGTATTGTTGCCGGTAACTCAGGAGTCGGCAAGACCACGCTTATGTTGAACTTATTTTTAAATATGGTCGACCAATATCCCGGAAAAACATTCGTATTTTTTACTTATGAAGAATCGGCCAAAGCCCTGCTTTGTAAGCTGATTAATAGAAAAGCGCAGATCACACTGAACAGCAACTCCAACACTCTGGCAATCTTAAAGCATCTGAAGGAAACTCCTCGATCTCAATGGAAGCGTCAAATCGCTAAAGCTGTGGATGAGCTAAGGGAGCAGACTGAAGCACGTAGATTAATGATCTTCGATAGGGATTTCGAAGTTCATGAGCTCGTCGCAGCTATAGCGAAATTACGAGAACGTCATGATATAGGAGCAGTTTTTATAGATTACATCCAAAAACTTCAGATAAATAATGAGTATTCGACTAACCAGATCAGACTCCAGAAAATATCCGAAGTTATTCGTAACCACACTCAGCAGATGAACCTGGCGGTTATAATGGGGTCACAGCTGAACAAGGAGGGCCAAATTCGCGAAGCCATGGATATTTTTAACGATGCCAATTTGGTGTTGAGCATTAGCGAGATAACTCAAAGCGAACTGAACGAATTAACCGCAGGCGGTTGTATTTTGGACTTGAAGCGCAGAAATCAAACGGCAGATATGAAAAATAAAAACAAGAAAAAAAGCATCGATGACAATACTATTGTAACGGGTCGAAGACTTCTTACAATCGAAAAAGGCCGGGATATAGGGGCGCATGAAAAGATGCTTCTTTACTTTACCGGCCATATGCTGAAACTAAGCGACATACCTGAAATTGATCGGTCCGATGGCGATGATATCGAGGTGTTTCTGAGTTAACATTTATGACGGCAGCATCGACGGTACATTAATCGTGCCTGCATTTTATCTGTACGTCAAAAAAACAGATTGACTTGACTTATTGCTTAATGTAGACAATGACGGCAATTTTAGATATGTTGATCAGTTAAGAATTTTATTTTTATTACAGAAGTAAGACGTAAAACAAAGGGCCATACACGCAGTGTATCGACCCAATGCCAAGAGCCTTTAGAATTCGATTATTACCTTATTCGACGTCAGGTATCCTATTGACTCCGCCTCTGATTTGTTCGCATCTACGCTGCATTTCAAGTCTTCGTCACTCGACGAGATTTTCTTGACACCTGCAGATTTTGCGCTGATAGCCAGATGGGCGAGGTTTACTGAATCA
>JAKPTH010000507.1 GCA_029571125.1 bacterium | reverse complement strand
TATAATTTCGACTTACGGCTATATTTTAAGGCTTTCTTTGAACGCGCGTTTTGCGGTTCTTGCAACTTCGATTCTTGCGCTGGTTCTATGTTTCTGTTTATGGCTTTACAGAACCGGCATAGAAAGGCCTGTCGAATTTTTCCCGTCGATGAATCCCACCACCTGCTATGTAAATATAGAACCGCCTGAGGGCACCGATATGAATACGCTTCAGGAAATCGCGGCCGAAGTGGAAAAAAGAATAGTGTCGTTCGATAACGTTCCCGAAAAATTCAGGAACGAAAAAGGCAAGCCGCCCGCTATAACAGAACTTCAAAAAAAAGAATTTGAAAAATTCAAAAAAGAGCAGGGCATAGAAAACGAAAAAAATATAAGCGACCTTCTGACCATAAGGCACGTATATACGAAGCTTACAAGCCTTACGGGCGGCGGCGTCGGAGGGTTCGAGCAAAACGCCCCCAACCACATCGGCATACAGTTCCACGATTTCGAAGGCCGAGTGGAGCCCACTAACGACACCATGGACAGGCTCAGGGCAAGGCTTTCCGGCATAGCCGGCGTGAACCTGCTTTTATCCGAAGGCCAGCACGGCCCGCCCACGGGCCCGCCCATCAATATAGAAATATCCGGCGACAATTTCGCCGTTCTCGGGATGATAGCCGAAAAAGTCAAGGAAGTCCTTAAAAACGTTCCTCACGTTAAAGACATCGAAGACGATTATATAAAAGGCACGCCCAACTTCGAATTCGTCGTGGACCGCAAGAAGGCGGGTTTATACGGCCTCACCGTGGGTTCGATCGGCAGCGTAATCAAAACGGCCATCAACGGCTGGAAAGTATCTACATACCGTGAAGGAAACGACAGCTACGACATAGTCATAAAAATGAAAAACGCATACAGGCAGGATATAGATTTCTTTAAAAAACTTTTTATTCCCACTATGCAGTACGGTCTGGTGCCGCTTTCTGATTTGATAACGGTTAATTATACCGGCGGTTTCGGCTCCATCAACCGTATAAACAATCAGCGAGTCGTAACGGTAAAAGCGAAGGTAGACACCAATAAGATCCCCGGAGCGGTCGCGCGCGCCATCGTTGAAAAGGTTTTAAAAAGATACGAACTGCCGGCCGGCTACAGCGTAAAATTCACCGGTGAAAACCAGGAGCAGGACGAAGCCCAGGCGTTTTTGAGCGAAGCGTTCGCCATCGCGCTCGGCCTTATATTCTTCGTGCTGGTAATGCAGTTTAATTCCGTTTCGCACACTCTCATAATAATGATTTCGGTGCTTTTATCATTAGGCGGAGTATTTCTGGGCCTGGGCATTTCAAATATCCCGTTCGGAATAATAATGACGGGTATCGGCGTCATATCGCTCGCCGGCGTCGTGGTCAATAACGCCATAGTTCTTTTAGATTACACCAACCAGCTCATAGAGCGCGGCTACGAACTCACCGAAGCGGTAGTTTTTGCCGGCCAGACGAGGTTCCGCCCCGTCCTTTTGACGGCGACCACCACCATACTGGGGCTAATTCCTATGATAACCGGGATATCGTACGATTTCAAGCGTATGAAGCTTCTGACTTCTTCAGAATCGACTTTCTGGTGGTATTCAATGGCCGTAGTGGTGGCATACGGCCTCGCTTTCGCCACGTTCCTGACGCTGGTGGTAGTGCCGGTAATTTATCACCTGATAGAAGACGGCAAGAGCCGGATTAAAAAACTATTTTCATAGCAAAAACAATGGGGGTATGAACGATAATGCAAAACGAGCCCAAACCCTCCAAATCTATAGGATTCGTAGTGGCCGCTATAATGTTTTTATACGCGGCCTACGCCTTTTACTTCATAATCAAGGCGGCGGGCTCTTACAAAGGGCGCGCCGAAGGAAAGGTGACTAAAGTTGAAAGTTCGTTCATCCCGGGCAATAAAATTTACGTCAGCCAGTTCAACAATGCGGTAAGCTATGAATTCACCGACGGCAAAGGAGTTAAAGTCAAGGGAGAAGTCAATTCAATGATGCTCGCTTTCGAAAAGGTAAATTCCAATATACTTATATACTACGATCAAAGCGACTCTTCGCAAAACGTCCCTTATAAAACGCTTTACGGTTACGCCGCCGCGGGCATCACTCTGGCCGTGATCGCTTCCATACTTTTAAATTATATAATCAAGTTAAGTTAAATAATAACGCTTCGATATATATAAAAGGAGGTGATTATTTTGAAAAAAGTCATGTTTATATTAGCTCTGCTTCTTGCATCGTCATTTTTAGCTTCAGCGCCTTTATGCGCCGAAGACGGCAAGGCCGCCGCTACGGCCGAAGTTTCCGCCGCTAAAGAAGGCGTTAAGAAAATCGACGCAAAGGACGTTCAAAGAGTAAGCCCTGCGGACATTTACGAAAAAGTGCAAACCGGAGAAGCTTTACTGGTATGCGCTTATCCCGATGACGAAAAATTCGCCAAAAGCAATTTAAAAGGCGCTATTTCTTTTAAGCGGTTCGAAACCATGCTTAAAGATATCGACCAGTCGAAGCTTATCGTTTTCTACTGAGGATGAAAGCAGGATGCTTCAGCCGCAAGTCTTGCGGCCCAATACGCCGAAAAAGGTTACAACGCGAAAGTGCTTGGCGGAGGCATAAAAGCGTGGAAAGAAGCCGGTTACGAAATTACAGCTCCGGCGGAGCCCAAAAAATAAACCGGAATTTCATAATCGAAATAATTCATTAAAGAGCTGCTATCCGGCAGCTCTTTTTCATTTTAAAGCTTAAAATTTTATAAAGAAGATAAGTTCAATTCTTTTATTTTTAGTTTTTTTATTATATAATAACGGCAATCTTTAACTAATTATATTCTATGGAGGTCTCGCCATATGAAAAAAAATCGTTTTGTTACTCATTTAGCCCTGCTGGCTGCTTTATCGGTGCAAACGTGGCCTGTAAATCGAGCATTCGCCGGCGAGCTGCTGGACGCCGTCAAAAAAAGGGACGTCCAAAAAGCGGCCGCGGTAATTAAAAGCAAGCCGGAATCGATCGGGGAAATCGAAAAATACGAAACCGGGCCGCTTCATATGGCGGCTTTAAAGGACTCCAAAGAAATAATCAAGTTGTTAATAGATAATAAAGCGCCGGTCAATCAGCTTGATTACTTCAAAAAAACTCCGATTTTTCTTGCCGGTTCCGTCGAAGCCGCCGAGCTTTTGATTTCCGCCGGGGCCGATATTCACGTCAAAGACAAAAATGAAAACGGGCTCCTGCACGAAGCGGTGAAGAGTAAAAAAGCTGAAATGATCGATTATTATATAAAAAAAGGGCTCGATATAAATTTAAAAAACAGCGCCGGCCAGACGCCGCTCGCATTAAGCATTGAAAATAACGAGTTTAAAATTTTCATGAGTCTTATAAACGCCGGGGCCGACGTAAACGTCAAAGAAAATTTTTTTGAATGGAGCCCGCTGCATATAGCTGTAATGAACGCTCGTAAAGACATGGCGGATGTCCTTATAGATAAAAAAGCCGGCATAGAGGCCGCCGACCGTTACGGCAAAACGCCCATACATTATGTTAAATCAAAAGACATGGCGGAGTTTTTAATATCCAAAAAAGCCGATATATCTTCCAAATCTAAAAAAGGCGAAAATATTATACACAGCACGGCGGCGGCCGGAAACACCGAAGCGCTGGCGTATTTCATCGATAAAGGCTTTGATATAAACGCGGCGGACGTCGAAGGTAAAACTCCTTTTTATAAGGCTATATTACATAAATCCAAAAGCGCGGCAAAGCTGCTTATAGAAAAGGGCGCCGATATCAACGCGGGTGAAAACGCTTTATTTACGGCTATTTATTC
>JAKPTH010000496.1 GCA_029571125.1 bacterium | reverse complement strand
CTTTTAATTCTTCGAGGCGCGAAACGTATCCGGCTACGAAATCGTTTTCGCCGATGCCGAGCTTTTTTCGGCACTGTTTTTTATCGGCCGGCGCGAAGGTTTCTAGTTTTACTCCGCCGGAAGGCGACACGAAAATTTTACCGGCTGCGGCTTTGTAACTGTCAATGACTATTCGCTTATATTCTCTCGAAGGCGTTATTATCAAGTCGGCGCGCCGTAGGGCCGCAAAGATAAACCTCTTTAAAAAGAGCCTGTGAGCAAGCCGTCTGAGACGGCCTTCAGGGAGGACGTCTCCGCCGTGAATATTTACGACGATTTTAGCTCCGCTGAAAAGCGATACTAAATATAACGGCATGCAGGAGTGCGAAATGAAATGCGCATATATCAGATCGGAGCCGGAAAATAAGCCTTTGAAAAGTATTTCGACGTAAAAAAGCAGGTAAAGCAAGGCTTTATGAAAGACGCCCGACGGAGTCCGCCGAATTACGGCCTTATCCACTTCAAATCCGTTTTCGATAAGGCCGCGTTCGCAATTTTTGACGAAAATTCCGTAGCCGGGGCTTTGCTCGGTAGGATATAAGCTCGACACGAGAAGCGTTTTTTTCATCGGTCATCTTGTTCCGAAAACTTCTATTTCGGCGAGCGAAACCTTGTTTTTATCGCCGTAAGCGTCTTCTATGTCCACTTTGATATACCTTGCGTCCGAAGGCCTTTCCAAATTGAAAACAAGCCGCGAAGAAGGCTTTTTAAAAGAAGACGAACCGGCGGGCGAATATTTTCCGAGGTCGCGCCCGTAATAAACCGTTATATTGCGAGAGTCGAGTTCTTTAGAATTGTACACCACGACGCTTTTTATAGTGCGCCTTTTGCCCAGGTCTATTATCACCCATTTAGGAAAGGTTCCGCCGGCGGACGTGTAGTAAATTTCATCCATTCCGGCCGGGGTTTTAACTCCATCGGTCAAAACTCCGTCTTCGCAGCCCCGGTTTTTCGAGCTTTCTATATAAGGCTTTTCGGAAGCGTAATTGACGCGTTCTTCATTTTCTTCGGATAAAGGCTCTTCTTCCGACTTACTATTATCGCTTTTTTGTGCGGCGTTTTTTCGTGCGCCGGCTTTATCGGAATTAAAATGGCTTCCGCCGTCTTCGAAGACGTTAAAAAGGCCGTCGGCTATGATTTTATGCCCTTCTTCGTTGGGGTGTATCATATCGGGCAGAAAAAAGCGAAGAAGGTTTTTATCTTCGGCCGCGTCGTTGAACAGCATAAAATTATCGACAAGGTCGATGCGGTTTTTTATGGCTATTTCGCGGGCGGCGAAAATATATGGTTTTAAATGCCTGTTGGTGAGGATTTTGATATTGTCGGTAGGAAGCGGCGGCGAAGTCATTAAAATAACGCCTATGCCTTTTTCCAGAAGGCGCTTTACGAAATTTTCCAGCTCGGCCTTATAGGATGCGAGCGGCACCTGAGATCTTCCGTCTTCTCCCGCTTTGCAGTCGTTGGTTCCGAACATTATTATTACGGCGTCCGGCCGCTCCAGGAAGATTTTATCGAACCGGCTTCTGGCGTTGAGAACCGTTTCGCCCGGAACGCCCCCGTTCACTATGCGAGCGTCGATACCTATTTCGGAAAGTTTTTTAGCGAGCAGAAAGCGGAACGAACTGCTGTTTGTAAGCGACTGCGAACCGGTCTGGGCGAAGCCGTAAGTGATCGAATCGCCGAACGCGTAAATTTTAAGGGGCCTTTCGGCCAGCGCCGGAAAAACCGGCGCGGAAGCCGTAAGCAATATAGCGGCCAGCAGGGCCGCCAGGCGGATTTTTGCGGCCGCCCGGCCCCTCGAAGAATATATTGTTTTTAGTATATATTTGAAAACTTTTTTCATGGCTTATTTATTGTTCGTCGTCTTCGGTTTCGGCTTTCTTTTTATTTTTTCTGGCTTTTGATTTGCTTTTAGATTTTTCGTTTCCGCCGGCGTTGGGCGGAACGCCTATTGACTTATTTGAAATCGTCGCGAAGCTTCTCCAGGAATTGCCCGGGCCGCTATTTTCGCTGTAAGTGGCCGTGCCGCTTTCAAAGTCGAAGCACATTAAGCCGGTTATGAGGTTTTTCTTTTTATCTTTATACATGCCCGAAGCGCAGAATGAATTTTCGCTGTAGTTCGAAGGGGTTTCCAGGCCGGCGTTCATGAAGCCGGTTCCTCCGTTGATGGGCTTTACGTAAGCCGTTCCTTCGGAAGGCACCCACGAAACGAACCAGTG
>JAKPTH010000487.1 GCA_029571125.1 bacterium | reverse complement strand
TTTTTTACTACGGCGCGGTGCATGAGCGCATAGCGGCGGTCGATTTCGGCTTGCGGCACCTGGTTTTCGAATTCGGCCGCCTTCGTGTTCGGACGGCGTTCGTATTTAAAGACCATATACATCTCGTGGCGCACTTCGTCCACCAGCCTCATGGACTGGTAAAAGTCGTCCTCGGTTTCTCCGGGAAATCCGACTATGATATTGGTGCTGATCATCGCCACGCGTGTCTTTTCTATGATGTAATTGACGGTTTCCTTTATCTGCTCGAAGGTATAGCGGCGGTTCATGGATTTAAGGATCCTGTTCGAGCCCGACTGCGCCGGCGCGCAAAAAGCTTTTATTTTACCCGTTTTAAACGCCGGAATGAGCCTGTCCCTTAATTTGTAAAGCCAGTAGGGATCTATAAAGCGCAGGTTTATTTTAAAATCGCCGCCCAGGCATACGAGTTCGTTGAGAAGGTCGGCCAGGTCGGTTTTTATATCTACGCCGTATCCGCCGAGGTCTTCTCCGGTGAGAGCGATTTCCCGGTATCCGATCTCTATGCCTTTTTTGGCCTGAGCGACTATCGTTTTTATAGAATCGCTTTTAAGCGGGCCGTGGGCGTTTTTTATGGCGCAGTAGGAGCAGTTTCCGGTGCAGCCCATCGCCGCCCTCACGCAATACCACTTTTCTGAAGGCACCGTGAATAAAATCCTGGGCACGCGAACGAAGGGCAAAAAGCCCAGCTTTTCGAACCATTTGCGGGCGCGGAAAAATCTGCTGATTTTAGGATCGGTATCGTATTCGCGTTCGGAAACGAAGTGGTTTTCGAAATTTCCGATTTTATTTTCAAAATTCATAATTTCATCGAACTTGGCGATGTTGGAAGTCGGAACACTGCGGCCGTTAAAGACGCTTTTCAAGCGTTCCCTGTTAATATCGGGCAGGCAGCCGGCCACGACGAGTTCGCAGCCGGGCTTCTTTTCGCGCCCCATCCTTTCTATAACGCCTATTTCGTAGTCTTCCTGCTCTCTTGAAAACCCGCAGGTGGAAACAATTATCACATCGGCGTCCAGGTGCGACGAGCAGATTTCCCAGCCGTTGGCCGAATACCAGCGCTTGATGGCGTTCATATTCATGGCGTTTTCAGTGCAAGGATGCTTGGTTGAATGTATATAAGCTTTTTTGGTCATTAAAATTCTCCAATTTTATTGAATACGACGGAGCTGTTTCCGCCCGAAAAACCGCATGAATTTGAGATGGCAGCTTTAATGATCATTTTGCGAGCGCCGCCGGGGCAATAATCCAGATCGCAGGCCGGATCGGGCGTCTTAAGATTGGCGGTCGGGTGGCATATGTCGTTTTTAACGCTGAGAGCCGTTACTACGGCCTCAATGGCTCCGGCGGCGGCCACCGAGTGGCCTATCATGGATTTAGTGGCGCTGACTACGATGTTTCTGCAATGTTCGCCGAAAAGCGATTTAATGGCGCGCGTCTCGCTGGCGTCGTTGAGCCTCGTCGACGTGGCGTGAGGATTGACGTAAGAAAAATCAGCAAGCGGTATGCCTGAATCTTTTATAGCCCGTTCCATGGCCAGCTTCATCATGCCGCCGTCGGGGCGGCATGCCGTGATTTTTTCCGCGTCGGAGCTCGACGCATAGCCGGAAACCTCGCATATAATATTTGCGCCCCGCGCCAGAGCGTGTTCGAGCTCTTCCAGGATTATGGCGGCGCCGCCCTCGCCCAGAACGAAACCGTCGCGGTTAAGGTCGAACGGCCTCGAAGCCGAAGCCGCTTCTTCGTTATTTGCCGAAAGCGCTCCCAGAAGATTAAAGCCTGTCAGGATATAGGCGTCTATCATTTCATCGCAGGAGCCCGCCACCGCCACGTCTATTTCGCCGGAGCGTATGCGGCGCAAAGCCTCGCCGATAGCGTAATTAGACGATGCGCATGCGTTGGAAGTGGCCATTACCGGCCCTCTGATTTTATAACGCGCCGCCAGATAGCCCGGAATAAAAAAAGGAAATTTATTTCGGATTTCGTCTTTATTTAAAAGGTCGAGGCAGTTTTTCGCAAAAAGGCCGTAATCCACTTTAAAATCGTGGCCGCCGGACCGTTTGAATATTTCATAGGCCTTTTCGAAAGATATCCGGCTGGTTTCTATTCCCATAAAAATTCCGCACGATACTTTTTGAAAATCTTCGATTCCGGAACCGGCCGCGGCTTCGTCAAGCGCGCTGAGCATAAAGGCGAGCTTACGGGAAAAATATTTACGCGAATCGGGGTATTTATCCATAAGCTCGGCCGCCTGCCGCACCTGCGCTCCGATATGAACCGCGAACCCGTGACGCTTGAATTCTTCGAGCTCTCCCACGGCGGTTTTTCCCGCGCATAGGCCGCGGAAAGTTTCATCGGCGCCCGCGCCGAGAGGCGTGACCATGCCGACGCCGGTTATCACCGCGCGCCTCCTGCCGTTTTTCATTTTTTTTAATTTAGAGGTTTCTCCGTTCATATTTTATCCACCAGCTTCCCGCCGATTAAAAACCATGCGCCTTTTCTTTCGGCGGCCGCTTCGGGCACTTTAGTCACTACCATTGCCGGGTCGGGATAAAGCGTGACGTCGTTGGGGATCATCCTTCCGGGCGCTATTATAAGCCCTGCCGCTATTTTCGTCCTGTGGCCTATTATAGAACCGGCAAAACGCAGGCCCGTATCTTTAACTCCGTCGGAGCACATTACCGATATAGTTTTTCCGTCCAGCCGGTAGTCGGAAGGAATGGAATTCATTATCGCGGAATCGTAGCCGAAGCATGAAAACTGGTAAGGCCCGCTTATAAGGAATGCGCGCGGATAAACCACGGAAAAGAAAATTACGTTATTGTTGGCTATATATGCATTTTCCCCCACCACGCTGAATTTTACGGCGCTATGATCGTCTATGTAAGCTCCGCCGCCTATGACGGAAAAGCGCACGACGGCGTAAGCGCCGATCACTGCGCCAGCTTTGACGACGCTGCCTTCTATGACCGCGGTAGGATGCACTTTTGCGCCTTTCTCGACGACCGAAAGCGCGCCGAGTATTTTAGATTCGTTTATGGAACGGGCGCGGAAAAGAACGCCCAGTTTTTCGGCAGCGCCGAGCTTGCGGAAGCGCGCCAGACGGGCGAAATTGGCCGCCATATTGACCATAGCGATATGAATCGGCTCGCATAACCTCACTATGGCCTTTGAAGTTACGCAAAATTTGAAATGATCTTTTCCTATCATGTGATCCGGAAAATGACCCGATTCGTAAAATTCGTCGGGATTGACCACCGCGTTTTTTGCGAGGCCGTCGTCGAACGAAGAACTTTTCGAATAATAAAACGGGTACTCCACCACGGATTCGTTTTCTTTTAGCCTCTGCAGTATGGCGATCTGCCTGGCGAAAAGGGTTTTTTCGAGCGCGGCCCTTACGAGAGGGGCATCCAGAGCCGAAGCGCGTTTTAAAAATTCGGATAAAAATTCAGGCGTAAAAAAAATATCGTCGCTTAAAATAATTGAATTAGAAAGATTTTCATTTTTGAGCGCCTCGCGCTCGAGGCGGACGCAATCGAAACCGGCGGCGGAAAGAACCCGCGCCTGGTAATCTTTGAGCTTTTCGTTTAAAATTAAAATATCGCCGCAATGGTCGTTAAAAGGCGGTATTACCGTATTAGTTTTTATGATGAACGCTTTCATTTTCATAATACAATAATTATAACATTTTTAAGCGCAGTTTTCAACATGGTATAAAATATCGTCGAATTATTGAGTAAATTTCAAATTCCGCCACTTGTTTTTAAATCATGAATGTGATAATATAAATTAACATTTTAAAAAAAGGACGGACATTACAATGAAAAAAATCGTTTCATCTTTATTGTTGCTTCTGGTAATAAGTGTTTCGCTCGCTTTCGCCCCTCTTTACGCCGCCGAAATTTTAGCGGAATCATCGGTAAGCGTTATATTTTTCATGCCCATCGGCAACTCCCTAGACCCGTTCATCCAGGTAAGCGAAAAAGGCATACAGGTGTCCGCCGCTCTTTTTCCAAACCTTAAAATCGCCAGGGTTTATCCATATTCGGACGATTACGTCCACGAATATATTAAGTTCGCCGCAATGCGCGGGCACGACTATATAATCGGCATCGGCTCATACTACGCCGACGCGTTCGATAAAATAGCCGACGCGTTTCCCGGCAAAAATTTTATAGTGATCGACGGAAAATCCAATAAAAAGAATGTTAAATCGATAGTTTTCAACAACCGCGAAGCCGGATATCTCGCCGGCGCCGTTGCCGGAATCCTTTCCGAAACCGGAAAAATAGGTTTTATAGGCGGCAAGGAAACCGGCATAATCTTCGACTTTGAAAAAGGGTTCGCGGAAGGAGTAAAAAAACAGAATAAAAAAGCCGAAATTTCCGTAAAATACATTTCAAAAACCAATGAAGGCTACACGAATCAGAAAGCCGGTTTCGACATCGCCGACGCCATGTATAAAAGCGGAGCCGATATGGTATTCGCGGCGGCCGGCGCTTCCGGGCTCGGCTCCATAGACGCGGCGCGTCTGAATAAAAAAATGATCATCGGAGTCGACGCCGACCAGGACGAAGTGGCCCGCGGCATAGTCATGACCTCGATAATAAAAAGGCTCGACACTTCTATAGTGAATCTTCTTCAATCGATCGCGACCAATAAATACGACTCTAAAGAAACGGTTTACAACGTGGGCAACGTCGGTTTCGCCCTTTCCAATTTCACTTTTTCAAAAAATAAAATTAAAAAAGCGTGCCTCGATAAAATTTACGACGAGCTTTTCCAGATGAAGAAAAAATACGATTACTCGGAAATATCCAAGCTGAAAAACCCCGACGAAGAATCCGCAAAAAAATCGAAACGCAGAGAATACAAGCCGGGACAGCTTTTCAGAAAATAAATCCGTCCGGACGCACTTATTAACCGGAGCAAAACTTTCAAAAAAATGGAAAATGAAATTTTCGAACAACCTTATTTTAAGTTCTAATTCAATCACAGCGCGTTCCCGCGTCCATGCCGAAAACATGGACGCGCTGTCGCGCGGCCTGAATTTCTGGACTGACGCTCCTCTGCCCGTCGACCGTTTCACGCTCGCCAGGCACGGAAAAATAGACGACGCCGAAGTGTCGAAACAGCTGGAATCTTTCGATATAAAGCCTAAAAATAAAAAGTATTTCGAGCGCTCTTCCATTCTCCTTTTCAGCGTAATAAAAGACTACGCGCCGTTGCTGCGAAACGTCGCCGGAGACGAAATCGGCCTCTACTGCGGCGTCGGCCCGGCCAACGCCCGCATCGGCGATTTCAGGGATTGGGCCGCCGGCATCGATAATGCCGATGAGTTCTACCCGTCCGTGATGGCCAGCTCAGTAATAAAACTGCTGCCGAATATCGTAATGTCAAACCTGTCTATCAACATGGGCTGGCGGGGCGAGAACGCCATTTTTTCCTCGTGCGCCTCGGCCTTCTTCGACGCTCTGAATTCGCTTCTGACCGCCTTCGAAGACGGCTCTTCGCAGGCCGCGGCAGCGGCTTCCGTTTCCGCGCCTTTCGAATATTTCAATATGGATTCATACAGCCGTTTTTTCGGCCCGGGCTTTTTCGCTCCTCCGCTTTGCGAAGCCGCTTCGTCAATGCTTTTGTGCACGCCAGACTTTTACGCAGACCGCTTCGCAAAAGACGGTTTAATTCCCGAAGGGCGAATTCTTTCGGTGGATTCGTATAAAACACCCGAAGGTTTTTTTAACCGCTCCGATATCCAAAATTCCGAAAATATGGCGCGCGGTTTTTTAATGTCTGCAAATTACGATTTCACCGATGTGATCTCTTTTAAGGCGGCCCCTTCCGCCTGCGGAAATTTTTTAACCGGCGGCGAACCCCTTAATTTGATGGGCCTTATTTATTCGCTGAACTCCGCGGGCAAAAGCGGCTGCGCGGTTTCTGCAAACATAGACTATTTCGGCAACCTTCACGTCATAAAAGCGGGCGGGCGGGCGTCGATAAAATTGCCATGACGCCGCGCCCGAACGGAGGTAAAAGCATGCCGGATTCGGCGGTTTTTAATAAAATAAGCAGAATTGCACTTATAGAGCCGGCCGTCCGATGCGAATGCCTTACAAGCGAAATTTTCGCTCAGATCAGGGCGTCTCTTCCCTTTCTCGCCGGAGCGCTTTCCGCCGCCGGTTACGGATGCGGAATTTACTGCGAAGAGCTTATCGATTTAAGGCCGCATATAAGCAAAATAGCCTCCGCTTTTCCCGCCGCCGGAATATCGGTCACCATAAACACCGTCCGGCGGGCCATTGAAATTGCGCGAAGCCTTAAAAAATCCAATCCTGAAATCATAATCATTTTCGGCGGCTCGCTCGCCGCAAGCTTTGCCGGAGAGCTTCTCGCCGCAGGCGACTACTGCCTTAACGGGCGGGCCGAAACGACTCTTCCGATGCTTTTAAACGCGCTGAATGCCGGGCGGGCGCCTGACGAAATTCCCAATTTAATTCGAATATCGGAAGGTAAAATATTTAAAAGCGAACGTGAAGCCGCCGCCGCCGATTTCAAATCGGATTACTCGGCCGTACTTAATTTCGGAAACTTTTCCGAGAAGCGAAGTATTTTACATTTTAATAAACCTCCGCTTTATTCGGTCTTCGCTTCGACCGGATGCGTTAACAGCTGCCGCTTCTGCGTCAGCGAAAAAAAATATATCAAACGCCGGCCGGAAAATGTCATAGACGATTTTAAAAATATTATCCGTATCCACAAAGGCTTTTTTCCGCCGCGCTTTATGCTCGTCGACGACTGCGCTTTCGGCGACGCCGGCTATCTGAAAAATATTCTCTCGCAACTCGCGGCGTTAAGAAAAAAAAATAATTTTTCACTCATGATGCAATTCCACGTGCTTCCCCTTTTAAAAGATCCCTCCCTGCCGGAGCTTTTTAAGCGCGCCGGAGTAAGCACGCTTCTTATAGGCTTCGAATCGGCTTCGGACGTTTCGTTGCGCCGCGAAAGAAAGGGCACGACCGTAAACCAGAATATAAAAGCCATTGAAATCTGCCGGCGCCACGGCATTACGCCTTACGGATATTTCGTAGCGGGTTTCGATTCCGACTCGGCGGAAAGCGTTAAAGATATTTTCAACTTCATTTCGCAGCACTCTCTCGCGGCCCAGGTGCTTCCGGTAGGAGTTATGAAAACGTCCGGCGCCGGCTCTCGATCCGGCGGTCCGGAAACGCTCGACCCTTATTCTTTCGGAGCTTCGATGAAAGTTTCGCATATTCCTGAAAATATGGCGCCCTGGGTGCTACAGGAAATTTTAATAGAAGGTTACGACCGGATTTATTCTTTCAGCCGCGCCGCGATGATGAAAACTTTCCGTGAGAAGCTTTATAATCTGTTTTTCAGCCTTTGTTACCTTAAATGGAGGCCGGGTCCCGTAAAACACCTTAATTACTTAAAGCTTTTGCAGCGTTTTTCAAAGCGGTCTTAAGCATTTTTCTAATTATTTCTTTTTCTCAATTGACAACCGGCATTTATTTATATATAATTAAATATCAAATTATTAAGGCCGCAAATCTTAAATTACCGTTTTTAGGTTTTTCAAGTTAGGCATAAATTCAGCAATCAACTATACATATCCAAAAAATAACAGGAGGGCTTTATGGTAAAAAAATCAATCCACGCAGTGTTATGCTCGCTATTAATGGTTTTTATCTGCCTTGTTCCGGCTTTCGCCATCGGCGACGCGGCCCCGGTTTCCGAAGACAAAGTTCTTTTTTTCGTCAATAATCCGGCCGAAATTTCATTCGTCGAAATGGGAAAAGTAATATCATACGTCGAAAATTATTATCGCAACGTAGGCCTAATAAACAGCCAGGACGTCGAAAAGTTTTTCCAGGCGCTCAGAAATCACGGCGCGCCCAATGCCGGAAATTCAAAAGCCTATGTGGCTCTGGTTATTCAGGACGCATCGCACCCCGACAACACTTCATATTCGCCCTGCGGAGTATTGGCCGTACGCGGACAATTCGATAAAGCAAAAGTTATCGACATTCTCAAACGCCATTACGCCGAACATACCGCTAAAACTTCCCACGAAAACCATTTTACCGAAAGCAAAAGCGGCGACGTAACGGTTCACCGCTTCGCGCTTCCTGAAAAAGACCGCGAACTCACGATAATAAGCTTCGGCGAGTACTGCCTTTTTTCGTCGGCAAAAATCGGCGACACCAGGCTTTTAAAGGAAACCGCAAAGCTCCTCCAGGACAAAACTTTCAAAGCCAATTTAAATTCCGAAACCAACGTCCGCTTTCTCGTAAAGGCCGACGACACGGATAAACAGAAGCTCAATAAAATAATAAACGACAAGTACGAAGACCTAAAGCAGAACAAAGTCCTTTTAAAAAGAAAAGGGCTCAAAGGCTTTTTCACCAGACGTTTCGCCGATCATAAGGTTAAATTCATTAACAACGCTATCAACGAGTTAAACGACGTGGATTTCACCGTTTACAGAATGAGAAACGAAAACGCCAACATGAAAAGAGTTTCGGTGGTTTCAACTTTCGCCAGCGAAGACACGGCCCGCAAAGTCAAGAAAAACATATTAAACCATCTTAACGATGCGATAAAAGGCGCATCCCATCCCGAAGACAAGCTGGGCCTTTCAAACGTGAAAATAATAGCCGACGGCAATAAATGCTCCATCGAAACCGAGCTCGGTACCGAAGAAGAGCAGCTCCAGTGCTTCGCGCTGATTTCATCCTACGTAGCAAGGTCTATTATCAGAAAGTAATTCAAACAGCACAAGTAACGACCGCCGCCGCACGCGCGTTTAATTTCGCGCGGCGGCGCTTATATAAAATGAGATTTTATTTCGTAGACAAAATTACAGAATTTAAAAAGGGCTCCTCGATAGCCGGAATCAAAAACGTATCGATGACCGAGCCCTTTTTTACTTTTCATTTTCAGCGTTATCCGGTAATGCCAGGCGTGCTGATTATTGAATCGCTCGCCCAGCTGGCCGGTCTCATGATAGAAATGTCCTTCGAACAGGGCTGTTATAAAAAAGCCATTTTATCCATCGTAGATAAAACGAAAATCAAGTTCATGGCCCGTCCCGGCGACAGGATAGACATGAAGGCGACGCTCGAAAGCCTTTCTGAAAAAGGCGCGGTATGTGAAACTTCGGCGGCCGTAAACGGCAGGCTTCTTACCGAAACCCGCCTCACTTTCGCGCTCATGGACGCAAGAGGCGTTTACGACAAATATTTAGAGGATGAACGGCTGGCTTTGATCGATACTTTGATGCGCGATTTTAACCCGCTCAGCGAAACCGGCGGCCGGGATTTACAGTAAAAAATATTCCCGACGAACGCGCGCACCGCTATGCTAAGGAATGACCCATGATAAAAACCGTCTTCGACGAAAAACGAGATTTATTAAAAGAAATCCCCGCCGGCGCTTCTATCGGCATAATAGCCTGCGCCGACTGCGCCGCCGCATTTAAAACGGCAGATACAAGACGCATCGAACAGGTAAAAAATATTTTCGCCGGCCGCTGCAAAACGCTGTTCACGCTTTCGGTCAATTCGCCATGCGACCAGAGGGTCCTGGCGCAATTCGCCTCTACGGTCCGCGGCTTCGGCGAAGCTGATTGCTATATAATACTGGCATGCGAAGCCGGCAGGCGTTCCGCGGCCGAATGCATCGCACAGGCAAGAAAAAGCGGCGCCGGTTTCAAAATAATATCGCCGGTCAAAACGGTTTCATGCGTTTCTGTAGACCGCTCAGGCGGTGCTCATAAAGCCTGCGTTTTTTGCGGCGAATGCGTTTTTGCGTCCTCCTCCGCCGCCCCCTGCCCCGTGGCCGGATGCCCTATAAATAAAAAAGACGGCCCCTGCCAGAGCAGGACAAACGAATTTTGCGTAATCGAAGGCTTCGAATCAAGGCGGTGCTCATGGCTTTATTAAAATTTCCGGCGCTTATAATCAAAACGCCCCCAAAGCTTATAGATATCAAATTTCTCGCTTCCGTAATTACAAAATCATGCGCCGCGACGGTTTTTTTAAACGACGCCTGCGGGCTCAACTCGTTTCTTACCAAAAACTCCCTGGACGCAGAGTTGAAGCGCGGCCTGGATTACGGTCTGGTAGTTCATTTGCGGGACCGCGGCGGCGACGCTCTAGCTTCAGATATAATAAGCGCCGCAGAAATGAATTTTAAATTTCTCTATCTGGCGGAACCTGGCCGCGGCAGCAAGCCCGCGGTCAGCGGCATTTCAAGTTGCAGCTTCATAAGCGAGACCAAAAAAAAATACGCGGCTAAATTTAAAATAATAGTTCAAAACTGCTTTTTGCATAAAAACGACGAAGAGCTGCTCGGCATGCAATTCGAATGCGGCGCAGATCTGGCCGCAGCGGCGCCGGCGGCCCGCCCCGAAATTCTCTCAAAATACGAAGGCCGCACGGTAATTTTAAAAAGTTTGACCGCCGTCGAACTCGAAAGCGCCGCGTTTAGCGGCTGCGAAACCGGAGCTCTCTACGAGCTCGACTATTCGTCCGATACGCTGGAAGGTTTGATTTAATTGAAGAGCACGGCCGGAGATTTTTTCACGCTTCAGGCGGGCAAGCGCCTGGTTTTATCGGGCGCGGGCGCCGCGGCGCGAGGCGCTTACGAAGCGGGCGCGGGCCTTATCCTGACTTATCCGGGATCGCCCGTGGTCGAAACTTTCGACCTGCTCGCTTCCATCGAAAGCCCTCTAAAATCAAGATGCCGGATAATTATAAACGAACACGTCGCCTATCACCAGGCGCTTGGCTATTCGCTCGCCGGCGGCCGCAGTTTCTTAATAATGAAGCACGTGGGGGTAAACGTAGCCTCGGACCCCATGCATTACTCCGCATACACGGGCGTGAACGGGGGCATGGTCATACTGGTAGGCTCGGACCCGGGCGCCAACTGTTCTACCGGCGAATTCGACGTCAGGTTTTATTCCCTGCACTCTCATATTCCGATTTTAGAGCCACGCGATTTCGGCGAAACGGTCACGGCCACCAGAAAAGCTTTCGAAATTTCCGAAAAGTACAGGCTTCCCGTGATGGTAGTTATTCCTTCGGCTTTCTGCTATGGCGTGGGCTCGGCCCAATCCGGCCGAGTGGCCCCGGTAAAAACTGCGCCTGGTTTCGTAAACAGCCCCGATTACACATGCGTCGGCGCTTTCGCGGTCAAAAGGCACGAAGCGCTTATGGATAAAATTTCGCGGCTGCGAAACTCCGTTCCGGATTTCGAATCGGAAGAACTGAAACCGGAATTTACCTATAACGGCGGTGCGCTTGTAATAGCTTCCGGCATATACCGCGACTACGCGCACGAAGCTCTTTTCGAGCTTGGCATTTCGAGCGATCATTCGCTCTATTCACCCCTCGCGACATATCCGCTGAACCACGCGTCGCTTTTAAAAGCCTTTACTGCGGGGGAATATAAAAAAATCGTCATTATAGAAGACCTTGAAGGCTTTTTAGAAACCCAGCTCTGCTCTTTTATGGCGCAAAATAAAATAACCGCTGAAATTTTCGGTAAAAATTATTTCAAGCGCTACGGCGAGCTTAAATACCCGGAAGTCAAAAATATTTTATCCAGTTTGTTAAAAGGCGAAGAGCCTCTGAAGTCAGGCGCATCTGGAGCCGTCGAATGCGCAGAGGGTTTTTTAGAGCCCGTAATGCGCGAGGGTACTTTCTGCCCGGGTTGCCCTCACCGCGCTTTTTTTTACGCCCTCAACAAATACGTTTCGCCCGAAGACGTCCTGGGCGGCGATATAGGCTGCAGCTCGCTTCCGCCTCATTTTTCGTCATGGCTAACCTGCATGAATTCTGGCGTTTCGATAGCCTCCGGAGTCGCGCTCGCAAACGCCCACGGCGCAGGAAACGG
>JAKPTH010000486.1 GCA_029571125.1 bacterium | reverse complement strand
CCATGAAAATGGCCGCCTCGCCGAAGGGGCTGCCCGGCCCGAAAATATGTATTATCTGGCTTTTTCCAGCCGCCGATATTTTATAAATCTTAATTCTTCCATGTATTACCATATAAAATCCTTCGGCTTTTTCGCCTTCGGAAAAAACGGTTTCGCCGGCCTTTACTTCACGCATCTTTACTATCCCGGCAAAACCTTCGAGCCCCTTTTCGACGGTCCCGGTAAAAAGCTGAGACTGCATGAGCCCTTTAAGCAGGGCTGCTTTAGTGATATCATTCATTCAGAATATTCTCCGTTTGTAAAATATTTTTAATTAGTAACCCGCGGCGCCATTTTTTTTTAGTTCTCAAACCCCATTTATGATAACCTTTTTAACTGATAAACGCAACAAAAAATTAAAAAAGTTTTATCGATTTCTAATTTCGGCCGATATGATAAGCGACGATTAAATTCAAAGGGGTAGAAACGAAAAAACAAGATGAAAAATATTACCTCGATTTTATTAAATATTTGTTCACGCCACTACCGCGATTAACGAAATAATTGTTAAAATTATTTTGTTAAGTTTTTTTATAAATTTTTTTAATTTAATGCCGAAATTAAATTGAAAGTTGAAAACGAAATCAATAATTCGTAAATTGTTTTTTTATATATTTTATTAAATTTTAGAGCAACCGTAAAACATCTCGAGGGACATGTTCGTGAGAAAAAGGAGGTGAAACGTTCTTAGTGACACGGATATAATCCCGGTGTTAAACGGACTTTAAAAGTTAATAAATGCAGGAGAGGCAGGAACGGCTTAAACGCTGTTACGCCGGAAGCGGTTTTAAATGAAGGTAAAGGTAACTTTGGAAGCTTTATCGAAGATTTAAAATCCTCTCGAGGCGCAAGACATGCAGACAGGCCCGAACGCCCTCCGGTGTTTTAAAATCACTAAGGAGGATCACAATGAAGAAGAGTTTATTAGTTTTAGTAATGGCGGTATTTATGGCCGCTTCGTTCGGTTCGGCTTTCGCCGGCCCGTTCTCGGATGTTCCCAAAAGCCACTGGGCTTATGAAGCAGTTCACAGTTTAGCCGCAAAAGGCCTTCTCGAAGGCTATGCGGACGGCAAATTCAAAGGCGCTAAAGCCATGACCAGATATGAAATGGCTTTAATGGTAGCCCGTTTAATCGACAAAAAATTCGGCGGCGCGGATTTCGATACCCTTCAGAAACTCACCGTTGAATTCGCTGACGAACTCGCGCTCCTCGGCGTTAAAGTTCAGGCTTTAGAAGAAGAAGTTAAAGTCGTAAGAAACGACGTTGACGCTTTAAAATCAGACGTTGACATGCTTAAAAAAGGCGGCATGGGCAAAATCAAATTGACCATCGAAGACCGCATCAGATTCGAAGAAAACAAATACAAAAGCTTGAACGCCGGCGTTGCTGACGTAGGCAATTCAAGATTCGTAAACAGACTTCGCATGAACATCAAAGGCAATATCGACGATAACGTATCGACTTTCATTTCGTTACAGGACTCGACAGTTCACGGTTTTGCAACCCAGAACAACCCTACTAACGGCGGCAACAACATTACTGCAGCCGACACCAACCGCGACCTTTATTTAGGCTACATCGACATTAAAAACTTCGGCGGCGAAGTTATCGACAACTTCAGAGCCGGCCGTATGACCCTTACAATCGGTAAAGCTTTCGTATTCGACAACGAAGTAGACGGTTTAATGGTTAAAAAACACTACCGTGGCACAAATTTCAGCCTCGGCGGCTTCGACACCAGAGGCGCGGTTCCTTTAGTAGGCGCTGCAGCATCAGCTAACGACGGCCTCGACGCGAAATTGTTCACCGTAGATCATTCATGGAAAAACGTATCCGCCGGCGCATACTACATGAGCAGGACAAACAGCTACGCAGTAGCCAGCGGCACGGGCTTCGCTTACAACGCCATGAACATGGCCGGCATTACCTTAGACGGCAAAATCGGCAAAAGCGTCGTAGCTTTCTTAGAATACGCAGACCAGAGCCCCGCTAAAAATAAAGACCTCTATGCAGCTAACCCGTACGCATTAGCCGCTCCTAAATGGAAAGGCAAAGGCTTCAAACTCGGCGCTGAATGGACAGTTAACCCTACATGGGATTTAACCTTAATGTATCAGGACAGAGAAAAAGACTTCAGAGTATTATCGCTCAACGACGATTACACCGACCAGCCTTATTCTGCTAACGCTCCTTATGTATTCATGTGCACCAGAAACGGCGGCGCTATCGCCGATAACCATAACAACTCGAAGATCGCAAGCTTCATAATCGGTTACAAAGCTACTGAAAAATTGAACCTCGACCTGTGGTACGAAGACCTTAAAGGCAAAGAAAAACTCAATGCAGCAGGCACTCTTACAAACAACTTCGACCAGAACACCACGCAGTTAGTTTCAACCTATCAGTATAAAGAAAACACCGCGTTCAAACTTCGTTACAGAACCACGAAGTTCAAAACCGGCGACGCCGACTACGTAATTCTTGGCGCCGGCAACGGTCCCGCTGATTACGATCAGGTCCGCTTAGACCTCAACGTTAAATTCTAATTAAGCTGACGAACCGCAATTAACAGCTAAAAATAATCAGCTGAAATGAGAACTAAATAGCCTTAAGGGCCGCGATGCTTATGCGCCGCGGCCCTTAAGCTTTTTTAACTCTAAAAAACATAGTTCTTGACATAAAAAAAGTTTTAATGTATAAATCTATGTTAAGGAAAGCTCCGCATGGGGCTGGCAATTTATTTTTTTAGAGGTGTACGGACATGAGAAAAAGTTTATTTTCATTGGCTGCGGTATTCGTTTTAATATCTTTTATCGTCTTATCTGCGGGATCGGCCGCTTTCTGCGCGGACGCCCCTTCGGGCCTGACGGCCAAGTACAAAGGCAAAACCGTTGAATTAAAATGGCAGCCTGTAGAAGGTTCCACCGGCTATCATATAGAACGCGCCCAGGAAGGCGGCAGCTTCGTGACCATCGGTTACGTTTCCGGAAACGGCGGAAAATTCGCCGATTCGGATATCGAAAAAAATAAAAAATATAAATACCGCGTAAGCGCGCGCGATGAAAACAATAAAAAATCCGAGCCTTCTAACGTCGCCGAGGTAAGCTCCAAACCTTCAAGCGCTTCTTCGGAAGAAGGCAAAACCTCAAAACCGCCCAAAAAATCCGAAGCCGCGGTCGGCGCTCCGGAAAATCTTACGGCCGAATACAGCAAAAAAGACGAAGGCATCAAACTCACATGGGAAGGCGAATATAATCTTTCCAAACACGGCTTTAACATTTATCGCTCTACCGGCGACAGCTTCGACAGCGATAAATTCAAAAAAATCGCTTCGCTCAAAAAAATATCGAGCCTTAAGTTCATAGACACCGATATCGAAAAAGGAAAAACTTATAATTACTACGTGGAAGCCGTTTCCGGAACCAGCAAATCGGAAAAATCCATGCTGGTGACGGCAAGCGTCGGCTCGGCCCCTAAATTATCCTCGGGCGGAGACACTTATATAGGCTTCGCGTCCAATATCAACTTTCTGGCCATCGGTTCGGTCAACGCCGAAGACGGAACGGTTTACATTGCGTTTTACGATCACGCCACCAACAACTGGTTCAGCTGGACAGCCATGGGCCAGGTTTCCACTCCATTCCCAAACTACGAAGCCGGAAACACGGCCGTAGATATAAGCTTCTGCGAACCTTCGGAAGGAAGGGTAGCGGTCTGCCTTTACAGCTACAATAAAAAAGAAGGCTCCATGTACACTACGGTAAACACTATCGATATAAAAACCCGCGCGGCCCTTGCACAGTGGCAGGCATGGAAAAACGTCGACGGCGTTTCCAAACCCGCCGATAAATTCACCGACAACGCCGCCATCTCATTCTGCTGGGAAGAAACGACCCACTGGTTCGTTTCGTGGGTGCCCTCCGAAGGA
>JAKPTH010000478.1 GCA_029571125.1 bacterium | reverse complement strand
GGTCGAATCTTCTTATCTGCGATGGCGACACGTAGACGTCTTTTTCATTTATGGAGTATGTGGCGGTCCTTAAGAAGCCGTAACCGTCTTCCAGTATGTCGAGCACGCCTTCGGCCGCGTATCCGCCGGCCCTCTTGATCTGCTCGTGCATTATTCGCATTATAAGAGTGTTTGTGCGCTTGTGAAGATGGGGAGTGATATTTAAGTCCTGGGCGATTTGAAAAAGTTCAGCCACGTTTTTTTTGTTGAGGTCCTGTATCGTAAATCCTCTGGCCATTTCAACGTACTGGTGCTGCTGAAATGCGGCGTTCTGCTGGTTTTGGGCCTGCTGCGAGGAAAAGTTCGGGTTCTGGTTAAAATTCTGGTTCTGATTCTGTCCGCCGCCGGCCGAGCCGGAGCCGGTTCCCTGCGCCTGATTATTGTAATTGTTGTTATTATTATTATTATTTGCGCCGGAATTCGATTGCCTGTAATTCGAATAATTATTGCCGCCTTCATTGTTGTACTTGTTGGAAGGCTGCTGTTTATAATAATTCTGAGCGGGCCGGCCGGAGGATGAATTCTGCCCGCCGCCTGAAGCCGTATTCGTTCCGCCCTGGCCGTTGGCCGGGTTCTGAGCGTTTCCGACGTTATCCGGAGCCGCAGGCGCATGATCCTGGGGTTTATTTGCCGTATTGAAGTCGGATTTGTGGGCGTGATGAGTGCGTACGGGTTTTTCCGCGGGCTGGTCGCCCGGTTCCGTTTGCGCCGCGGAAGTTTTGGCGTTAACGCCTTCAGCCGGCTTCACCGCAGGGACGCTTTCTTTTTTTTCAGCTTCCGCTTTTTCGGCATTATTTTCGGCGGCACGGTGCCTGACGCTTCGAGTTTTAGGCTTTTCTTCGCCCGACGCCTTTGGAGCGTCAGTCTTTTCCGCCGCAGCTTCCTTCTTTTCTGCCGTTTTTGAAGCGGCACGGCGCCTTACCGTTTTTTCGGCCTTAATTTCCGGCGCATTTTCCTTAGGCGGATCCTGAACTTCGATGTCAGGGTTTTCTACCTGGTTTGATACCATAATTCCTCCTGGTGTGGGTTTTGAATTTATTTTTGAAATGTGGATTGAAAGGCATATCGATTCTTAAAAACAAGAATTGAAAGTAAGAAAATTTAAGATGACTTAAATTAGCGCCTGATTCAATTTTTCTATGGATTTTTGATTATTTTCGGTAATCGGGCCGGTGAAGACGCCCTTAATTATTTAATGGCTTTACTAAATTGTTCATAAACTTTGCGCGCAATGCCAAAATCGCTTCTTTTAACGGCGATTTTCGAGTAATTTTCATCGAGCATATCCTGATAAATATTCTCGGCGTTGCCGCCGGATATTATATTGGTCTTTTGAATGGTGCTGCGCATGCTTTTGAGAAGGTTATGCACAAAAATCGATTCAAATTCCTCGGCGGCCTCTTTGAGCTGTTTCAACTTTTCGTCGCGCGATATTTTTTTTCCGCTCCCCGCGATGCTTTCTAATTTTCGCGCCAGCGCGGAAGGATCGGCTGACCCGCGTTCGCCGGCGGAAGTATTCGCGTTATTTAAAGACGATATCGCCATCGTAAAGCCCCTTACAGTAAAAAAGATTTAAGAGGTATTATTAAAAAAACTGCGTTTCGTTTTACAAATAAATCTCTTACTATAAATATCGGCTTGCGGATGCGTACGGTTTAATATTATTATAAATTATAAACCGGCCTGTTTTATATCATGTATTTTTTGTATTTGCCGTTATCCGGCTCGAGCGCGGCGGCTTTTTTCAAAAAGTCGTTTGCCGCCTGTTCGTTATTTAAAGCCTTCTGCACGTTAGCCATCGCGTAAAAAACATCGGCGTCTGAATAAGCGAGACCGAGGCTGTAATGAAAATCTATTTTATCGGTATCCAGTTCGATTGCGCGCTTGAGATTTTTTTCGGCTTCTTTGTAGTTGCCGTTATAATAGTATGCCATGCCCACAAAATAGCACGCCTCGGCATAGTTGGGTTTCATTTTTATCAAGCCGGAATATCTTTCTATCACTTCATGAAATTCGACCGATGCCGCGGAATTTTTTGCCATTTTATATAAAGCCACGCCGTTATAGTAACGCGCCGTTATATTAGAAGGATCGGCGACCAGCATTTTACGCATATACCCGAGAGCTTTCTCGTATTCGCCCTTCTCGATGCATATCGCGCCGAGTTTTCCGAAAATTTCAAAATGATTGGGGTCTAATTCGAGAGCCTTTTTAAATGCGGCTTCCGACTCGTCCAGTTTTGCGGTTTGCAGATAAGCGCAGCCAAGATCGAAATGAGTATTTTCTATATCCGGTTTTAAAGCCGCCGACTTGTTATAATTGTCAATGGCTTCTTTGTATTTGCCTTTTTTCATGAATATGTCGCCGAGCTTGTTGTATGCTTCGGCGAAATCGGGGTCGCAGGCGACCGCTTTTTTAAAGAAATCAAGGGCCTTGTCGGTATCGCCTTTTAATTCGAAAGTGAGACCGTAATCAAAATGATCGTTAGCTTCCGCCCGCTGTTCGATCGATATCTTTGAAGCGCCGTATAATTCGCCCATATTCCCCTCCATATTTTCAAATCATCTAAAGATAACCAGTGTAATTATACCAGACAATTATGAAAAAAACAATAGATACGCTTAAGACCGGTCACCAAACTAACCGGCCGGTTGATTTTTCGTTATTATGCGCATGGCTTCGGATAGTTTTGAGATAAGATCGTCGGTAGTCATGCTGTATTCAAAGACGGAAGCGGCCGCGAGGTCGCCGGCCTTGCCGTGTATATAACTTGCGGCTATAGCCGCGCTGAAAGCGGGCATGCCGCCGGCTATAAAACCGGTTATTATGCCGCAAAGCGCGTCGCCCATGCCGCCTTTAGCCATGGCTGCATTTCCCGACGTATTTATGAACGCGTTAGCCGATTCGTCGCAGATCACGGTGCGATGACCTTTTAAAAGCGTAACCGCGCGGTAGGCCTTAGAAAAGTCCTCGCATATTTTAAGGCGGTTCATCAGGACTTCTTCGACTCCTGAATCGAGTATCCTGGCCATTTCTTTTGGATGCGGCGTGACTATAAGCTTGAGGTTCTGGTTCATAAGTATCTTCGCCCTGTGTTTTTTCAGCGCGAGCAGTCCGTCGGCGTCGAGGCAGACGGGTACTTTTATGCGCGACAGAATTTCAGCGGTAAAATCGCACGCGGCCTGGCTCTGCGACATTCCCATGCCTATCGCCACGGCGCTTATGCGGTTGGTTTCAATGAAAGTTATAGCCGACTCCACGTTATCGCTGCACGAATCTATGGCGCCTTCCGAAGTGGACCTGAGCCCCATGGTTATGACGTCGGTGAGCTCCGACTGCGTCTGGTTTAAAATCGCATCCGGCACCATCATAAACGACACCCCGGCCCCTGAGCGTAAAAGCGCGCGGGCCGCTATTTTGGGCGCGCCGGAATAAAGCCTCGAACCGCCGATTATAAGAGCGCGGCCGAAATCCCCTTTATTTGAATCGGGGCTCCTGCGAATTAAATTTTTAGCCACGAACTCCTCGGTCGTAAGGTTGAGCTTATATTCATCGCCGCTGAAAAGAGGCTTCGGTATGCTGATATCGGCCACGAAAAGCTTGCCTATGTATTGGGAGCCCGGGTCAAGTATATGCCCGATTTTGGGAGTTTCGAAAGTAACCGTTGCGGACGCTTTTATCGCCGCGCCCATTACGAGCCCGGTGGAACCGTCGATGCCCGAAGGTATATCGATGGCGAATTTCTGCGCGGCAACGCTGTTAAGGCCGTTAATCAGAGCGAGATAAAGGCCGTCCACTTTCTTCGAAAGCCCCGTTCCGAATATAGCGTCAACTATTATATCCGAAAAATTGGCCATATTCATCACTTCGTATATCGAAGATTCGCTGTGGAGCTCGTAAACGCCAATATTCATAGCGGCCAGAATTTTCAGGTTATCGGCGGAAACGCCTTTGTATTTGTTGACCGGCATCGTTGCCACCACGCTAACCTGGCAGCCTAAATTAAACAGATGGCGGGCGATGACGAAACCGTCGCCGCCGTTATTGCCGGGACCGCAGACCACCATTACGTTTTTTCTGTAAATTTCCGGATACATTTCGCACATCGCCAGCACCGATTTAATGCCGGCATTTTCCATAAGGATCTGTTCGGAAATGTGGTAATCGTTAACTGCCCTGGAGTCGATTTTTCTCATCTGTTCCGCGGTCAATATTTTCATGAAAAGTCTCCTTTTGGTATGCGCAACTAAGCGCCGTTAAATTATACCGCCATAATTAAATATGGCTTTTAATGGCTTCTATGAGCTCGCCCGAACCTATCGTAGAAGTGCCGAGCTTTGCGACCACTTCGCCGGCAGCTATATTAGATATTATAGCCGCGCTCTTATAATCGGCCCCTGCCGCGAGCGCCAGCGTAAACACCGATATGACCGTATCGCCGGCGCCGGTAACGTCGTAAACCGCGCGCGCGCAAGCCGGCAGCATATAAGCCGTGCCGTCCTGCATAAAAAGACACATGCCGCTTTCGCCGAGAGTCACAAGCAGCGAGGATAGCGAAAGGTCGTTTAAAACGGCGCGGCCGCCCGAAACAAGTTTTTCGTCGTCTTCGACTTCGTATCCAAGGACGTCTGAAAGTTCTTTCCTGTTAGGAGTGATGCACGTCACCGAACGGTAATGGTAAAAATTGGCGACTTTCGGATCTACGTTGGTTATTTTTTTATGTTTTTTAATTATCGGAAGGGTTTCATCCAGTAATTTCTTGTTTATAAATCCCTTTGAATAATCTGAAATTATTACCGCGTCAAAATCGTCTATGTGATCGTTTAAGTAGTTCACCACTTTTTTCCTGATATTTTCGTCGATTTCGGCGCTTTTTTCTATATCGGTGCGGGCGATCTGCTGGTTGTGGGCTATAATCCTGGTTTTTAAAGTAGTCGGCCTGCCCGGATCGCAAAATACCGCTTCTGAATTCACGTTCTGACGGGCGCATTCCTCGTGCGCAAGGCGTCCGATTCCGTCCTGACCGGTGACCGCGCATATATTAACTCGCGCGCCGAGGCTGGTGAGGTTGTTTGCCACGTTCGCCGCGCCGCCCAGGCGGAACTCCCGCCTGGAAACTTCTACGATAGGCACGGGCGCTTCCGGCGATATTCGCCTGCAGCGGCCTACAAGGTATTCGTCGATCATAAGATCGCCCATAACCAGTATTCTTGTCTTCTCGAATTTTTTGATTATCTTTTTATAATCGACAGCGATATCTTTTAACGAGCATCTTATGATTTTTTCCGAATTTTTCTTTGATTTCACCCTGAAAGCCCTTCTTTCGTTCTTTATATTTATCAGCTATAAAAGGCGGATTATTTCCGCACGAGCGCGTTATTGATTTTTATCGGTCTGGAGATTTTTCGGTTTCTTTATATTGCGCGCGAATTTGTACCACGCCTTCCAGTGTTTTTTGTCAAAACTGTAGCTCTGCTTAAGCTCGCCGCTATCCAGATCGTAAGAAAACAGGTAATGTCCCTTATCGTCCGACGTTACGAAATATTTGCTCATATCCGAATCGGACTCTGGCGGCGCGACCTTGAGCCCGCACGGGGTCCATCTTAAAAACGATTCGAGATCGCGGCTCAGATTGTAATATACCGATTGCGTCAGCGGATTATATGCGAAAGCCATTATGGATTTTTCGTCTTTTTCAAACGAAACGAAACAGCGCTTGCCGAAATTAGGCGGAAGTTCTATACGGTTGAATAGCAGCCGCCATGCGGGAAATGTCTTTTCATCGGCCGAATTCACGAAGAACAGATCGAGCGTCTGCGGGTTATACGAAAAAATCAAAAAGCCCTTTATCCATTTTTGAACCGATATTTGAGTCATTTTGCTCATATTGGGCGGAACCGGAAATTCGATTTTGCCCGACCAGGGCGACCATGAAATGTTGTCGGCGCTTTTTGAATAGCAAAGGCTCATTTCATTTAAATTAACGGAAAAGCAATACGTGTAAGGACGGTTTTGTATATAGGCCTTCGAAAACGATATCTGGTTCGAAAATTTAGCCGTCGCCGATTTTTCTTCTGAAGCGACCGATTCGTTAAGCGACTCGTCGAAAGCGGAGATTCTGTAAAAATATTTAGCGCCGAATTCAAGGTTTAAATCCTGAAATTCCGTCTGGCCGGTCTTTTTAATTTCGGCTATCAGCGCGTATTTGTCGTCTTTTTCGGACCTGCGGTAAATATAATACCCGAGCAGGTCGCGGTCTTTTTTATTCGGCTTCCACTTAAGCACGACCTTCGAAAGCTTCGAAGAAGCGCTGAACCCGGAAACCTTTTCTGGCGCCGCCTTGTCGCGCGGTATGCCTTCTCCCGTTTCAGAGGATTTGCTTTCGTTACCCTTGTTGTCATACGCGACGACGTAATAATAATAAGCCATGGCGTTGTAAAGCCCGTTGTCGGTATATTCGTATATTACGGGGTAAAACTTATCGATAGCGCGCGAGCCTTTCGTTTTTTCTTTTTCCGCCATAAAAATCTGCGTTTCGGCTTTTTTAGGCTTTTTGATATCGGCTACGGCGATATATTTTGGAAACGCGGTGGATTTACGGTAAATTCTATAGCCGGAAAGATCTTTATCCGGATCAGGAACGGAAGCCCATTCGATTTTGTTAGCGGCGTTCATGGCGCTAACCTTTAAATACGAAGGCGCGGGCGGCGCGGTAAAGTCCACCGGCGAGGCTTTTATCTCGAACGCCATCGCGGACTCGTTGCCGGAAAAGTCCTGCGCAGATACTCCGAAATAATAAACTTTGCCGTTTTTTAAGTTTTTAACGGTATATTGATTTTCGAAAGACTCTCCTGCAGGAGTTTTAGTCAATAGCTTCAACTTGTTTGAAGGCGAAGGCTCGCCTTCGCAGAAATAGATTTTATAAGCCTCGCAGTCGGCGTCTTCGCAGCGCTGCCAGATAAGCGTGACCTGGTTATTGCCGGGTTCGGCCCTGAGATTGCGCGGCGGCTCGGGCGCTTTTTTGTCGCGCGGGCGGCCTATGGCTTCAACTGACTCGCGGCTCTGATTGCCGCTTTTATCTAAAATCCTCATAAGATAGCTGTAGCTTTTACCGTTGACGACGTCGGAATCCACGAACTGGCATATGCCGCTCTGTCTTATGCGCGAAGCCACCTCGTGCTCGCCGCCGATCACGGAGGATTTTAATACCTGATATTCATAAAAATCGCTTTTGGTATAAGGTTTCCATGAAATTTTGACGAAGCCGTCGCCGCTTTCAACGACCGGCTTATCCGGACGCGCCGGCCTGTTTAC
>JAKPTH010000439.1 GCA_029571125.1 bacterium | reverse complement strand
CCAGCCCGACTGGTCTTATTTTTCGCATTCGCTGGCCTTTACGATAAACGGCCTTTCAAAGATTACTTCGATTAAAAACTACGACAGACGTTTTTACATAGCGATTAACGCTTTTTCGCAGCCGCTCGATCACGAAATCCCGCAGGCCAGAACGAAAATGTCATGGCGTTTGAAGGCCGACACTTTCGAGCCTTCGGGGAAAGATATATTCGAAGACCGTGAAATGCCGGCGGTAAACTCTAAAAAAATAAAAGTGCGCCCGGGATCTATAGTTATACTTGCCGAAAAATAGCGCATTGGAGAAAAAAAGTGCCATTTAATAAACTCAGGTTATTTGCCTCGATTATACTTGTTTCCACGCTGGTTTTTATAATAAGCTGCGGAGGCGGCGGAGGAGGAGGAAGCTCGCCCGCGCCGCCATACGACGATCAGATTTTCACTTTCGAAGGCTCCATACCTCAGGCCGCATCAAACGGCGCGCCGGAAAGCGTTTTCAGGGCCTCCGATTTCACCGGCGGCAGATATTCCATCGTGGCGACCGACCGCTATCTCAACAACGAACTCGTAGCGGCTTCGGTTTCCGGCAATTCTTTTTCTCTCAGGTTCGCGCCTGCCCGCGCCGATTCTTTCATAATGATAACGGTAAAAGAAAACGCCACCAACCGTTTTTTATACCGCAACCTTATCGGAAGGATACCGAAATATTCCGAAATCCCTCCCGGATTGAAGGGCGTGAAAATAAAAAACATCGAAATAAACGATTTTTCAACGTCTCTTGCGTTATTTTGCGCCGAAAAGAATATCGATCCGCCTTCTTTTATAAATTTAAGCGCATACCAGGGCGAAACATCCATAGTAAAAAACTACGATGAAATAAAAAACATATCCCAGACGCAGATAGTCAATAACGCCGGCGGCCTGGCCAACGTTTTAGAGCTTGCCCGCGCCTGCGTTTCTTTAATGCATGTCTTGACCAGCGATTCAGTTCCGGCTGAGTCGAAAAATCAAATATTGCCCCCGCCGAGAAATATTATCGAAGCCAGCGGCGCGCTGGAGTGTTTCGTTTACGCTCTGCAGTCGCCGGACGCGCTGGCGGAGATAAAGGCGAAAGGCCTGAACGAAAGCGTTTCCGTAAACAAGACCGTCATCGATTCGGCGAGCGCGCCGGGGAGCATTAAAGCGGTAATCGATTCCATCAGGCCGCTCGATAAAGTCGCCAATCCGGTTTTTTCGGCGGCCTCCGGCACGTACGACAAAACTTTCGAAGTCGCAATCACTACTTCCACGGCCGGCGCTAAAATTTATTACACCGCCGACGGAAAGGTCCCTAATTCTTCCAGTACGCTCTACCGGACGCCGATTTTGATCGACAAGACCCAGAAAATTTCCGCTATAGCGGTTAAAAGCGAAATGATAGAATCCGACGTCGTTTCGCAAAGTTATACCTTGAATATAATCGAACCGCCCAAGTACGCAGCCGCGCCGGTTTTCGATCCTCCGCCCGGGACTTACCAGACCGGTTATGAAGTTAAAATTTCCACATCGACCCCGCAGGCGCTGATATATTACACCACCGATTCGAGCGATCCGGTTCCCGGGTCTTCCGCTTTATACTCCGACAGCGTTCCCGTTAAATTGAACTCGTCGCTGACTTTAAAAGCTATTGCCGTCAGGCAGGGGTATTTGAATTCGCCCGTGACCGGCGGCGCTTACGAAGCGGTGGATATTCCGCTTAAAGCGGCCGCGCCGGTTTTCAGCGTAGCCCCTGGAGTTTACAATTCCACCCGCGAAGTCGTCATATCCACGCCCACGGCCGGTGCGTCTATCTATTACACACTCGACGGCAGCGAACCTAACTTGAATTCTATTTTATATTCGAAGCCTGTGTCTGTCTCGAAAACTCTCACTATAAAAGCTTACGCGGTTAAGGCGGGAATGCTTTCCTCGGAAACCGCCTCGGCGGCTTACGAGATTATAAAAACCTCTACGGCGGCTTCCGCGCCCGAATTTAATTACGAATCCGGCATTTACGAAAACACCCTTGAGGTCGTTTTATCTTCTAAAACTCCCGGCGCCGAAATTTACTATACTCTCGATCATAGCGCGCCTTCGGCAGCAAGCCTTAAATATTCGGGCACGATAGAAATTTCTGCCACCACGACCGTAAAAGCCATAGCCATTAAAACGGGTTACGCCAATTCCGAAGTCAGCTCAGCCGAGTACACTTTAAACATACATAACCCTGAAAATATCGCGAAAGTAACCGGGCTGTTTTATTACTCCGTCAATAAAATTATCAAATGGTCGCCCGTGGCTGTAGCGGGCAAGCAGGTCGAATACTCGGTAAGGATAGACGGCAATCTTATGCCGCAGTACCTTTCCAGGCCTGAATTTTCCGTGGCCATGTTCATGAGCGGTTCGCGCACGGTCCAGGTTCAGGCGAAGATCGCCGGAAGCGATCATCCGCTGGACTTCGGGCCTCTTTCCGATATTTACAAATTCACCATAAAAGCTTCGTCCGACCTTCCGCAGGTTACATCGATAAGCTCTCAGTCCGGCTATTTCAACTGGCAGCCCCTGGCCGATTCCGAAACGGTCTACAGCTACCGCGTAATGTTCGACGACGACATAAGCAATCTTTTCATAACACGCCTGGCGTGCTACGGGGTCCCTCCAGGACTGGCAAAAGGGCCTCACAAGCTTAGAGTCCAGGCCGTCACCATAGACGAGTCCGATATCCAGATATCGGTTACCGACGAAGGTCCCTGGAGCGTCGAATATTCGTTTTTCGCGGATGAAGGCGCCAGGCCTTACGAATCGATACCATATCCGGAAAATTTCGGCTATGAGCCTTCCGCAAAAGAGCTGAAATGGTCTTTGAACGAACCCGTTTCCAACTATATTTTCCATGTTTTCGCTTCATACGACAGGCCGTCCGGCAACGTTTATTCAAGGCTGATAGAAGTGGTTTCCACCGACTCGGTATCTCTCGAGCTGGTTAAGAACAGGCTGCCGATGGATTCTTTTAACTGCGTTCTTGAAGTCTGCTCTTTCGACGGGTTCAACTACAGCATGAAATCGTCGGCTATAAAGCTTCCGGTCGGAGACCTTCCCGAGATCGGCAAAGTGGGCGGCATTTCGTATAACCCCGCTTCGAAGATACTCACGTGGCAGACTGTTTACGCTAACGAACAGCCCTGCGTTTACAGGGTCAAAGTAGACGGTTATCTCAGCGGAATGGTTTACACCAAAAACGAATACAATGCCGCCGCCCTTAGAAGCGGCACTCACGAAGTGCTTGTCCAGGCGGTTCTGCAGACCTATAATCCCGAATTGAGCGGCCCTTTTTCAGAGCCTTTCGACCTTTTCATAGATACCAACGTGCCCCAGGTCATGGGGCTGGCTTACGTTCATTCGCGCAAGATCGTCAGGTGGCTTCCGGTAGTCATTAATGAGCAGATTTGCTTCTACCGGGTAAAGGTGGACGGGCGCGAGGCGCCGAATCTCAGCGTCCGCTCCGAATTTTCGGTGGACGCCCTCAGCCCGGGAACTCACGAAATTGCAGTCCGGGCGGTTATCGCAGATACCAATCCCGAAATAAACGGCCCCTATTCGGAAACGTGCGTTTTCAACACTCAGACGAATCAGGAATCAGGAGAACTGCCGAAGATAACCCAGATACAGCTCGATTCTTACAACAGCATTTTAAGATGGCAGCCCGTTCTGGTGGACAAGCTTCCGATCGCTTCTTACGTTGTGGAACTCGACGGCGTTATTATGACGCACAAGGATAATTTGACATACACCCCCAGCGCGAGTTATGGAATTTCCGAAAACGTTTCTCTCGGGCCTCATACGGTAAGGGTAAAGCCGATACTGGCCGGCAAAACGCCTCCCGTCGAAGGCCAGTTTTCCGAACCGCTTCCGTTTTTTCTTCAGAGAAACGACGCGCTGTTTAAAAAAGTTTCGCCGGCGGATAATCTTATTTTCGACGAACAGAACCAGACGCTTTACTGGGATAAGGCTAAGTCCTCCACGGGGACTCCGACCTATAACGTAATAGGCTATTTCAACACTGGCGCGAACATTTCCGAACAGAGTTTTCCTATACAGGAAACACGGCTCAACCTTGGCGTTTTGAAATTCGATCCGCGCTTTTTGTCGATGCCGTCGGGCAAGTATTCTATCGAAGTGCAGAGCGGGCTTATTGAAAACAGCAAGGCCAGGGGCCTGAAAACGCAAGCTATAATACTTGATTTGACCGACGATCGCAGATGGGAAAATATAAAATAAAACGGGTGATTTAATTGAATATAACCATAGTAAACAGCAACAGGGAGTTCAGCACGATCGAACTCGACGAAAGCAAAGAGTACACGATCGGAAGAAGCCCCGAATGCTCGGTGATGATAAAATCCACCATCGCTTCGAGGGTGCATGCGAAGCTCGCCTGCCGCGACCGCGCGTGGCACCTGATCGATAATCAGTCCACCAACGGCACTTTTCTCAACGGCAAAAAAATAAAAGAATCTCCCATATCTAATTACGACGTCGCAAGGATCGGCGACGTGCTCATAGAGTTCAACGACGAAGAGCTTCTGCAGTCTATCATTATGAATAAAAGCGACATCGCCGGTTACGCCGGCGAAAAAGCCTCGCTGCAAAGCGCCGTCGTAAACGATTTTGAGCAGAAGGTGGACTCGCTTTTAAAGGAATTCAACTCGCAGGTGACGCCCGCGAACTTTCTCGGAGAATTTCCTAAATTTCAGACACGGCTGGGCGATATGGTAAATTCGTTCGCCAAGGAAAGCTCTCGGGTCAATTCGGAAATGAGGATCTTATTCGAACTCACTAAATCGATATCGGAAATTTTGAATCTGAAACAGCTTTTGAATATCGCTCTGGATCTGGTTCACGAGATAAAAAAAGTCGACAGGGGCCTCGTGCTGCTTTACGAAAAAAAGGCCGGCCGTTTCGTCCCGTATGTAGCCAGAAAAATGAGCCTGAACGATCTGAAACTCGACGAAAATTTCGTTTCAAAATCCATACTCGCTTACATGAAAGATAATCCTGGCGCCGTGCTGGTCAAAAACAGCCTCCTGGACGAAAGGTTCGCTTCGGCTGAAAGCGTTATGGCCCTTTCGGCCAAATCGATACTGTGCATCCCGCTTGTTTCACAGCAGGGCCTTCAGGGCGCGTTTTATCTTGAAAAGGACGCCGCGCAGCCTTTCGACGAGGCGGACGCCGAGTTTTTGAAAAACTTCGCGAGCGCGGTTTCCGTCGCTATAGAAAACACCAAGCTTATCATGGCGATAAAGCGCGAACGCAACATAAGAAACAATATGGAGCGCTACATATCGCCCAACCTTATCGACCAGCTCACACAGACGAGCGGCGAGCTCAAGCTTGACGGCGAGAAGCGCGACATAAGCGTCTTATTCGCAGACATTAAAAATTTCACTAAAATGTCCGAGCAGCTCAAGGTCGAAGACGTTTTTTCCATGCTCAATAAAACTTTTTCCGAGATAACGCAGATTATTTTCCGCCACGACGGCACTCTGGATAAATTCATAGGCGACGCCGTGATGGCGTTTTTCGGCGCTCCCGTAAGGCACGACGACGACGCGGTTCGCGCG